>JASFUL010000185.1:0-9530 GCA_050050315.1 Gemmatimonadota bacterium | reverse complement strand
TGGCCCGGATCTCGCCGGGGGCCTCGCTCCGGCCGCTGGAGCGCTACTCCCACGCCCTGGCGGGGCTGGCGCTCGTGGTCTGCGGGCTGGCGGTGCGGCTGGGGTTGTAGCAGCCTTCGCCGGGCGCGGTCCGGGGGCTCCCGGTCTCCGGCACGGCTCCGCCTGGCAGGGCTTCGATCGGGTGGCTCCGCCTGCCGGCGCCGTCGCGGACGGTCGGGCCTGCTCTGCCGTGGGGCTTGCCAGGTCCGCGGGCGCCGACACCTCCGACCGGGAGCCCCCGGAACGCGCCGCGTCCCACCGTTCGCTGCCCACGATCACCCCCCTCTCCTCGCCGGGAGAGCCCCAGCCCGGTCGAGAATCGGGTGCTCCAGGTTTGCCCGGCAGCCGGGCGGCGACTGCCCGGCTCCTGGGCAGCACGAGCCGGTCGCATCACGCGGCCGGCGCCGGTTCGCCCGGGCACGAGCCTTGCCGCGGCAGGACCCTTCGATCATCAAGGAATTGTGGGAACGACGTGGCACCGTCGTTGCTCTGAGGTCGCGTCATGACCGATGCCCCCTGCAGAGGATCGCGAGAGGCGAACGACGCGGCGATGGTGCGCCGAATGTCCGAGCTCGACAGAGAAGGAAACGACGATGACCGATGATCCCAGAGCAGAGTGGACCCTTCGCGCGCTGTACGTCGCCGTGGGGCTCGTGATCCTGGTGGGCGGTGGGCTCGGACGCGCGGGCGACGTCCGGGCCCAGGGGGTTCCGCCGGCGGCGACCCGGGACTTCGTCCAGGTCGAGCTCGAAGCGCCGATGGCGATCCTGATCGATCTCCTGGCCAACGACTCGAGCCCCCAGGGTGAGCCGCTGCAGGTGGTGATCGACCAGGCGCCGGAGGTGGGCGAGCTGGTCCCCCAGTGGGACGGAAGCCTGATCTACCGGCTCGGGCCCGGAGTCGACCTCGCCGGGCGCACCTACGTGACCGCCAGCTACTGGGTCGAGGACTCGAGTGGTCGCGCTTCGGAGGTAGTGGACGTCTGCATCGGCACCTGCCTGGCGAAGGCCGTCGCCGATGCGCGCGCCGACACCTCCACCGTCGAGCTGGGGCATACCGTTCCGATCCCGGTGCTCGAGAACGACGAGGGGGACGGCCTCGGGCTCGTGTCGTGCGACGCGACCGTCGCCACCACCGGAAGCGTCCAGGTCGGGCAGGGCGACACCTGTCTGTACGCGGCTCCCCAGGCCGCGAGCCAGGCGCAGCCCAGGCGGCTGCGCCGGAGCGGCAACCGGTTGCGCTCGTACGCGGCGGTTCCGGTCGGAAGCGACTCCTTCGAGTACACCGTCGCCGACGTCTACGGCAACCGCGACACGGCCACCGTCGCCGTCACGCTGGTCGACTCCGGTGGAGAGGTCGTCGGCGTCGTGGGGCGGATCACCGGACTGACCGACGCGTCGCAGACGATCTCGTTCGGCACCGACTTCGGAGTCTCGTTCGACAACCCGGTGGTGATCGCCCAGCCGATCACCCTCAACGGCGGCAACGACGCCACCCTGGAGATCACCGAGGTCCGGAGCGGCAGCTTCAGGGCTCGGATCGCCAACACTCCGCCGGCGCTGCCGAACCACTTCGTGGGGGAGGACGCTTCGTACCTGGTCGTCGAAGGCGGCAGTTGGGAGATCTCCCCCGGGGTCTGGCTCGACGCCGGGGTCTTCGAGACCGACGTCACCTACTTCGGACCGAACGACTACAGCAGTGCCGGTCCTCGCACGGTGCTGCTCCCGGAGACCTACCCGGCCGGTCAGGTGCCGCTGGTGCTCACCCAGTTGCAGACCAACAACGCCGGCTCGTGGTCGCAGCCGCGTCTGGTCGACCTCACGGAGGAGCGCTTCACGGTCGCCCTCCAGCGCGGCGAGGTCGATCAGCAGGCCCGGGTTCCCCACCCGGCGAAGGAGCGGGTCGGATGGCTGGCGATCACGCGCGGGACCGGCGCCTGGAGCGGGCGCACGCACGCCGCGGGCGGGCTCACCTGCCCGGGCGGTGCGCACCCGATGTTCTGCATCCTGGAGTTCCCGGTGGCGTTCGCCGAGCCGCCCAACCTCCTGGCCCAGATCGAGACCCTCGACGATCCGGAGCCCGCCTTCTTGCGCTACCAGAATCTGTCGGCGGACCAGGTCACGCTCGTTCTGCGCGAGACCTACGTCGGCGACGACGTGGACGGCGTCCACGGCACCGAGGGCTTCGGCTACCTGGTGGTCGAAGGGGACGGCGCGCTCTCGGCGGTTCCGGTGAACAGGCCCCCTTCGGCCGGGGATCAGGTCCTGGAGACGGCTCAGGACGAGCCGATCGAGTTCGGTGCCCAGGGGACGGACCTCGAAGGCGACCAGATCCGGTTCGCAACCTACGAGCTCGACGGACCGGGGACGGTCTATCCGTACCTGTTCGGGTATCTGCTGACCTACGAGCCACCCCTCGGGTTCTCCGGGACGGTGACCGTGCGCTATACGGTGCAGGACGATTTCGGGGACTACGGCCTCGAATCGCACGACGTCGGGGTCGCGACGATCCACGTGCGCCCCCTGGTGGCGACGATCGCTCCGCCGGTCTGTGCCGACGCCACCTGCACCTTCGACGCCGGTCCCTCCAGCCCCGAGGCGGTGTCGTTCGAGTGGCGGATCCGCAACGGCGTGAGCGGCGTGACCACGGTGCGCACCGGCAAGACGGTCACCCACGCCTTCACCAGCGGTGGGCGCCACACGGCGAGCCTGACGGTGACCAACGCCGCCGGCAGTCAGGCGACCGACGTGGTCGCGGTCTCGACGCCGCCGACCGCGGGTTTCGAGACCGACTGTACGCCGGACCGGGTATGCAGCTTCACTCCGTCCGGCACCACCGCCGACGCGACCAGCTTCGCCTGGAGCTTCGGCGACGGAACGTCCTCTTCGTCCATGGCACCGACGCACGTCTACGCCGCCGGCGGCCGCTACGTGGTCACTCTCACCGTGGGCAACGCGCTCGGCCTCGAGGACTCGGTGGCCAGCTTCGTCGACCTGCCGCCCACGGCCGCCTTCACCGTCACCTGCGAGGGGAGATCCTGCACCTTCACGCCCACCGGGACCAGCACCGACGCCGAGACCTTCCTCTGGGATCTCGGGGACGGGACCACCTCCCAGTCCCCCACGGTCAGCCACACCTACGCCGTCGGGGGGCGCTACCAGGTGCGCCTGACCGTGGGCAACGCCCCAGGGCTCTTCGACTCCGCGGTTCGCGCCGTCGACCTGCCACCCACGGCCGTCTTCACCGTCTCCTGCGACCGGGGCCTCTGCACCTTCGACGCCACCGGCTCGAGCGGTGATGCGACGCAGTTCCGGTGGGACTTCGGCGACGGGGCGACGGGCGTCGGCGCCAGCGTGACCCATCAGTATGGGGCCCTCGAGGGCACCTTCGTCGCCCGGCTCACCGTCGAGAGCTCCATCGGCCTCACCGATTCGGCGGAACAGACCGTGGAGATCGAGCTCCCCCTCGACCTCTTCCTCCTCCTCCACGTCCTCGATTGACCAAGGAGAGCTCACGATGCTCGTTACGCCCAGGACCATCCAGCCGCTCACAGTCGCTCTGTCGTGCGTCCTCCTTGCGGCGCTCGCGCCCGCGCACCTCGCCGCCCAGGGCGCCGGCACCTTCGTCGAGGAGGACTCGAACCTCGGCCGCGGCTTCGACGCCACGAAGGCCTTCGACTCGAGCGGGATCGACACGGTCAACACCTTCAACGGCAATCTGAGCCTCGCGATCCCGCTCGGTCTCGAGTACCCGCTGGACGGCGGGTTCAGCTTCTCTCTGGCCCTGCGGTACAACTCCTCGGTCTGGGACTTCAAGACCTTCGGCGAGATGGATGTCGACTTCCTGGACGAGGAGCCGGACGACCTCTGCGGGACCTACTCCCAGGCCTGGCCGAGCTGGACGTTCAACGCCGGGATCGGCTGGCAGGTGTCTCTGGGGCGGCTGTACGAGGGGGGTCCGCCGGAGGACGAACAGGACCGGCAGGCGGTCGACGGCGTGGCGGTCAACAGCGATCAGCCGATCGTCTACATCGGTCCGGACGGCGCCCGCCACGAGTTCTTCCAGACCCTCCACGACGCCGAGCCGGCGACCATCGGCCTGCTGCCCTACTACACCCGGGACGGCAGCTACCTCCGGCTGCGCTGCGCGATGCCGGACGGCAACGGCTCGATCGAGAGCTGCACGCAGCTCGAGGTCCAGCTCCCGGACGGCGGCCGCCGCGTGTTCGAGAAGGACCTCCGCGAGCCGGAGGGGCACGGCTGGCGGGTCCTCCGGATCGAAGACGCCTTCGGCAACCACGTGCGGGTGGTCAGCTACGACGACCCCGTGGATCCCACGGCTCTGGCGGACCGGACCTGGCACCTGGAGGACTCCCTCGGACGGAGCTACTACATCCATCTGGTGGCGCCCGAGCCGATCCCGGAGAGCGAGCTCGGCGAGCGGGCCTTCGGCCGCGAGGTGGTCGACCGGGTCGACGTTCCCGGCGTGGGCGGCCAGCGCCTGGTCTACACCTTCCACTACGAGGACGTGCGGGTCGACCGCACCTGCCGGGACAACTACCCGTGGGGGCTCACCCGGCATCGACCCAGGCGTTACCCGGAGATCGCGCCGGGGGTCCCCGATCCGCGGGAGTCGCAGATCTGGATCCGGCGGCTGGCCAGGATCGACCTGCCCGACGGGACGGAGTTCGCGCTCCGGTACCACGAGCAGGGACAGGTCGTGCCCCACTGCGCGGCGGGCCTGCTGGAGCGAGTCGATCTGCCCACCGGCGGAGCGACCGCGTGGCGCTACGGCTCCTATGAGTTCCCGACGCTGCAAGACTGTCCCGATCCGCGGGAGCCACAGGAAGAGACGAGGATCTGCAGCATCGAGCTCACGCCGGGGACGCTCTCGGTGGGCGTGGTGGAGCGGACGCTGTTCGACTTCGACGGGTCGGAGCTCGGGCGCTGGAGCTACGAGCCGTCCCTGGACCTGGAGAGCGACGGCATCGACTTCCCGGTGTGCGGTGACCTGCGGGTTCTCCGCACCGCGGTGACCGACCCCCTGGGCCACCGGACCGAGCACTTCTACTCGGGCTACGTCCAGGGGGACGATGCCCTCGCGCTCGGCTGGAAGCGGACCGAGTACGGGCTGCCCTTCACCCGCACGGAGCGGCTCGACACTCCGGACGGCCCGCTCTTCCTCTCGACCAGGACCCTGGAGTGCGACGACGGCGCCGACTGTGTCGAGAAGCGCCGCTCGTACGTCCGCTACGAGCTCGACCCCACTGCCGTCGGGGCCTGCAGCGACGGCGGGCCGACGCCCGACTACTGCCAGGCGACCAACGCCCGGGTCGAAGCCTCGCGCACCGTCTACACGGACTCCGACCTGCCGGCGGGTGAGCACTCCGTCCACACCGAGCGCTCCGGCTTCGATGGCCTGGGGCACTACCGCACGGTGGACACGAAGGCCGGAAACCTCCCCGGGAGCGCCGGCCGGACCACCTTCACCAACTTCAATCCGTCCGCCGGCACCCTGGTCGTCGACCACGACGCCGGTACGGCCAGCCCCTTCACCCCGCCCCTGCGCTGGCTGCTCGAGACCTATACCGAGCGCCGGGTCACCGAGGGCGGGCTGACGGAGCGCCAGCAGCTCCACTTCGATCCGGTCACCGGCTTCCTGCGCCGGGTCCGGGTGTTCAAGAACACGGAGGGGAGCCCGCCCGCGCCGAACGCCGAGGACGTGGTCACCGTCTTCACGCCCGATGCGGCGGGCAACGAGACCGGTCGCGAACGCCACGGCGGGGCGTTCGACACCGTCCTGCCCTCATTGGATCTCGCGGGCCTGAGCCTCGGCGCTCCGGAGTACCGCGTGGAGCAGACCTGGCGCCACGGTGTGCTGGAGACGTCGCACTGGGTCGATCCGGGCGACTCGACGGAGACCCTGTCGATCGTCGACAACCGGTCGATCGATTCCAGCTCGGGACTGGTCCTGAGCTCGGCGGATCCGTCCGGTCTCGTCACCGACTACGACTACGACCTCCTCGGCCGCCTGACCGACGTCGAGCCGACCGACGACCTGCCGACCCGCATCGAGTACGACCTGACCGCCCGGCCGGTGACCGTGCGCGTCGGACGGGGTGTGCGGGCCGCAGCCGACGGCCCGGCCGAGCCCGAGGAGGCCTACCTCTACGACGGTCTGGGGCGCCTGACGACCGACCGGGCACGGCTCCCCGGCGCCGGGTGGAGCGAGCGGATCACCGGCTACCTGGGGGACGGGTCGGTGGCCTGGATGACCGACCGGCATGCGAAGGGAACCGGTGCCAGGGGCTGCCCCGTGGCACCGGCGGGGACCCCTGCCCGGGGCTGCACCCGGAACCTCGATCACGACGCCTTCGGTCGGCCGACGGAGGTGATCGGACCGGACGGCGGCCGGACCGACCGGCAGTTCTTCGGCATCCGCAAGACGGTGACCACCCGGTCGCCCCTCGCCCTCGCCCTGGGCGTGGCCTCGGGGAGCGCCGAGCGTCACGAGCTCCGGGACTTCGACGGCCGCCTGGCGGAGGTGTTCGAGCCCTCGGCCGGCGACGGCACCCTGGTCAAGACCTCCTACACCTACGACGCGGGGGGCCGCCTGACCACCGTCCAGACCGCGGGCTCGGGTCAACCCAAACGGCTGTTCTTCTTCGACGGTCGGGGGTTCCTGGGCTCCGAGCGGCACCCGGAGATGGAGACCATCGACGAGGCCGGCCTCGTGTCGGTGGCGTGGGACGACCACGACTCCCTGGGCAAGCCGGGCCGTCGCACCGACGGCGACTCGGACCTGGCGTACGAGTACGACTTCGCCGGGCGGCTGATCCGGGTCAGGGACTTGGTCAACGCCGACCTGCCGGTGACCGAGTACTTCTACGCCCGGGCCAACCACGTCGACGACCGGGGCGCGCTCTCCCTGAGCGCCGGCAAGCTCCACCAGAGCCGGCGCTACAACCTGGGTCTCTCGGGGCGGCCGAACGTCGTGATCACCGAGACCTTCGAGTACGCGGGACCGGAAGGCCGGCCGAGCCGGTCGAGCCTGCGGTCCTGGCAGAAGAACGGGCGCGACGTACGCTTCACGCAGGAGCTCGCCTACGACTCCCTCGGCAACCTCGCCAGCATCGCCTACCCGGCCTGCGACGGGCCGGACTGGTGCGGCCCCGGGATCGCTCGCCGCGTGGTCGACCGGAGCTTCGAGCGCGGGCTGCTGCGGAGCGTCCGGGACGGAGTCGACGACGCGCTGCTCTACGCCTCGAGCCTGCTCTACGACGCCAACGGCGTGGTGACCGAGCTCCAGCGGGGGAACGGGGTGGCGGACCGGATCACGGTCGATCCGTCCGGCATGCCGCGGCCCCGCGAGATCTCGTTCACCGGTCCCTCCGTGGCCTGGTCGAGCGGCGGCTACGCCTACGACGGCCGGGGCGACGTCTTCGCCATCGGCAACGACGACTACCGGTACGACGAGGTGGGGAGGCTGCTCGAGGGGGAGGTCTTCGGTGGTGGCAAACGGCAGATCCTCGGGTACGACGTCCTGGGCAACCTCACCTCGATCTCCACCACCGACCGGGGGGCGTACAGTCCCTCGGTGAATCCGGCCACCAACCGGCTGAACGGCTCGACGATCGTCTACAGCGCCGCCGGCAAGCTGGTCGAGTTCCGGGACCGGGAGCTCACCTACGATGCCCTCGAGCGGCCGGTTTCCCTCCAGGGGCAGGGCGCGAGCCTCCGCTGGGCCTATGACGCCGACGGCGAGCGGGTCGCCCTGTTCGACCTGATGGAAGGCGAAGAGACCTGGACTCTCCGGGGCCCCGACAACCAGGTGCTGCGCCGCTACCGGGCCGAGGTCGACGGGGTGGGCGATCCCGCCTGGCGGGTCCAGGACTACGTGCGCCAGGGCACGCGCCCCCTGGCGACGATCGACGACGGACAGGTGCGGCATTTCCATCTCGACCACCTGGGGACCCCGCGGCTGGTCACCGACAGCCAGGGACGGGAGCTCTCCCGGCACACGTACTACCCCTTCGGCGAGGAGGTCTTCCCGGGGACCGGGGTCGACCACGCCCTCCGCCGGCGGGACGAGACGCTGCGCTTCACCGGCCACGAGCGGGACCTCAACGGCGAGTCGGCCGCCGACCCGGCGATCGACGACCTCGACTCCATGCACGCCCGGTCTTACTCGCCCTTCTACGGCCGCTTCCTGACTCTCGACCCCAAGAAGCGACTCGACGCCTCGAGGACACCGCAGCAATGGAACCGGTACTCGTACGCTCTGAATAGCCCTCTCGTTTTCACCGATCCCGATGGCAGAGACATCTACGTCCAGGTACACGAGGTATGTTGCGGTTTTTATCACGCTTCGATCAGGATCGAGCCAAACAATCAGGTTTCGGTCAACGGCGACACGAGGTTCCTTGCTCGTAATTGGAACACCGGTCGCCGCTTTGCAACCCTCGGCGCTGGTCCCGAGGGCGGTCGGTTGGTCAGTAACGTCAACAGGCCGACGGACATCGACAACTCGACCAAGACCGAGGAGGTCAAGCTGGATCTGAAGGGTCGGAACGAAGACGCTGTGATCTCTGCTCTATTCCAGGCCGACAGCGCCTATGGCGACGATCTCACCTATCAACTCTTCCCCGTGCAAGATGGTGGCTTCACCGAGGCAGCTGGTAATCGCAACGGGGTCGGGACAGACGCAGGATTCAACTCGAATTCCTACGTCTCGGGCCTGTTGGAAGCCGTCGGCCTCGACGTACCAGTTCTCAGGTCCACGGTTCCTGGATTCGATAAGCCTGTGCCAAAGGTGGAGTTCATGCCAAATCAGCCAAATCCATAGCCAGATGCGGACAGAGAAGGAATGGCCACGGGGCAGTGCCAGACAGGTCGTGGCGTTGATCAACAGACAAGGAGACGGACGATGAAGCGAGTCGACGATGATCGGCAGGGCAAGGCGGGATATTTCGACGATGGCAGGGCAGGAGCAGTGGGGTGTGGGCCGGAGCTCCGAGGGCGCATCGGCTGTCCGAACACGGTCGGCAAGGTGGTGGCGGTCCTGCTTGCCCTGGTAGTGCTCGGAGCGTCACCCGCCCACGCCGCCGACGCGGTGGATGACGCCTACACGGTGGAGCCGGGCGGGTCGCTGAGCGTTCCCGCCCCCGGGGTGCTGGAGAACGACTGCTGTCCGTCGCGGGACTCGCTGACGGCTTCGCTCGAGACCCCGGCGGCCCACGGCGAGGTGACGGTCAACCCCGACGGCAGCTTCACCTACCAGCACGACGGGCAGGGCTCGACCTCCGACTCGTTCCAGTACCGCGCCACCGACAGCAGCGACCCCGCGGTGGCGACGGTCTTTCTGACCGTCGGCAGCGCGAGCGCCCCGGAGGCGACCGGCGACAGCTACTCGGTCGCCGAGGGCGGAAGCCTCACCGTCGATCCGCCGGGGGTCCTGGGCAACGACTACGACCCCGAAGGCTCGACGGTGAG
>JASFUL010000184.1:0-9532 GCA_050050315.1 Gemmatimonadota bacterium | reverse complement strand
GACTGGAGCGTCGGGATGGTCGGCGCCTCGCCCAGGAACCGCTCCACGTACCGGTCCACCAGCGGGTCGCTCCGGAGGAAGATGTCCAGCTGGCGAGTGAAGCCGATGAGCCTGCCGAGCATGCGTAGACGCTCGGTCATCACCTCCGGCGAGACGCCCTTCAGCCGTCCGATGACCAGGTCGCCCCGGCCCTCCGTCACGAAGCCGTGCCGCTCCAGGATCTTCTTGAGGAGCGTCGCCCTACGCGACCGCCGGGTCAGCTCCGTGACGCCCCCCGCGAACCGGAAGTAGATGTAGTTGTCCGCCCATTCGTCCGCGAGGTAGGCGTCGACGATGTTGAAGTGGTAGCCCAGCCGGAGGCTGAGGTGGAGGTACTCCGGCGAGATCATGGCGAGGTTCTGCGTCGGCTTCGCGGCCAGCGGACCGGTGAGGGACATGGAACGGGTGGCGCTGGCCATGAAGCCGTCGAGGTCCATGTCGGCGGGAGCGGTCTGCCAGACGTCGGCCTCGGTCAGGGCCTCCAGGAGGGGAACGAGGGGTCGCGACGTCACGTCCGCCAGCATGGCGGTGGACCGATTGCCGTCGGTTCGCAGCCCGCCGCCCAGATCGACCAGCACGAGGTCGAGGGGGATGGAGAGCTCCAGGCGGCGCACGTACCGCCGGTCCCGGGAGGGCGCTACCCAGCCGATCTCGGTGAGCTCGGCGATCGCCTTCTCGTGGGCGAAGCGGATGACGTCGTGGTAGGTGCGGCACTGGTCCGCGGCGAAGCCCCGGCCCTGGGGGTCCCGGAGGTTCAGGGGCGCCACGCGACGCAGCACGCGGCGCAGCGCCCGGAACTCCGGGGTGTCCTCGAAGGATGCCCGGCGCAGGAGCTGGTGGCGTAGCAGCGCGTCGATCCGCCCCTCGTAGACAACGTTCTCCTCGGCGTCCACCGTCACCTCCATCCCTTCGCGCAACCGCTCGGTGGCGTCGCCCGCGGCGACGATGGTGGGCACGCGGAAGTCCCGGGCGACGGCGGCGAAGTGCCCGGTGGCGCTCCCCAGGTCCGTGACGACGGCGCTCGCGCCCGCCAGCATCCCACCCAGCCGCGGCGCGGCGGCCCGGGCGACGAGGACGGCGCCGGCCGCGTCCTCCGGGGTCGGGAGATCCTCCTCGCCCACGACGCGGACCCGGCCGATCCCGATCCCGCGGCACGCCACCTCTCCCTTTCCCTCGAGGAGCACGGGACGACCGGCCGCGGCCTCGGAGAGGTCGTCGTCCTCGACCGGGGGGCCCGGGGGAAGGGTCAGGGGTCGGGCCTGCAGGATGAACAGCCTTCCCTCGCCGTCCAGCGCCCACTCGATGTCCTGCGCCGCCTTCATGTAGCGCTCGATCCGGCACGCCATCTCCGCGAGCTCGGACACCCGGTCCACCGGGAGCGCCGGGGCATCGCGTTCCTCCTCGGCCAACGGCTCCCGCTCCAGGCCCCCACCGGGGGGCACGACGTACTTCCACTCCTTGTGGGCGACGTCCGCGTGGGAGACCGGATAGCCCGGCACCCGCCTCACCTGGTACCGGTCCACGGGCGCCTCGCCTTCCACCACCACCTTTCCCAGGCCCCACGCGGCCGAGACGAGCTGCACGTCGGCCTCCGGTCCCGAGGGGTCGACGGTGTAGACGACTCCGCTGGCCCGGGCGGGTACCATCCGGAGACAGCCCACCGCCATCAGCCCGCAGCCCGGCGGGAGACCATGGTGGCGCCGGTACTGGATGACGCCGGGTGAGTAGAGGCTGGCGACCACGCGCTTGTACGACTCCAGGACGCCGTCGGCGGCGACCCCCAGCACCGTTTCGTACTGGCCCGCGAAGGTGAGCTCCCCGTCCTCCTCCGGGGCGCTTGAGCGCACCGCGAACACCGCCGTGTCCCCGCGGCTGCCGAGCCGGTCGATCTCCCGCCGGATGTCCCGGGCGAGGCCTCGTGGAAGCCGAGCGTCGAGGATCCGCGCGCGCAGCCGACCGGCTTCGTTCTCCAGGGCCCGTCCCCCCTCCTCCCACAGCTCCCGCAGGGCGACGTCGGGTGCGTCCACGCCGGCGTCCTCCAGGAACTCGCGACACGCCCGCGTCGTCACCACGAAGCCCTCCGGGACGCGACAGCCGAGCCGGCTCCCGATCTCGCCCAGCCGCGCCAGCTTCTCCCCCACCGCGTAAGCGTGCTCGTGGGCCGTCTCGTCGAGGGGCACGACCAGGGGCGCCTCGAGCGTCGCGGTGCCGCACTCGAGAGCCGCCTTCACGCGGGCGTCCACGGACGTGACCACGGGCAGGAGGTCCGGATAGGCGTTTCCGGTGACGAGGTTCAGGTCCTCGACGACCCCGTGCACCGTCGTGCTGAGCTCCTGGACCAGGTCGTCCAGGTACTTCCGATCGAAGACGTACTCCCCGCCGAGCTTCTCGCCCGCGTCGGCGATCAGCTCCAGGACGCGGTCGTTCTTCTCCACCAGGTCCCGGAACCGATGCAGCCTCTCCTTCAGCCGCTCGGCCGTCTCCTGCTTCCGCCTCCGGAACAACGCGCCGATCCCCCGCACGAGCGCCCCCCCGTCAGTGGCTCGAGCCGGAGCCGCGGCCGAACGCCAGGCCCGTGCCCAGCCCGACGACCACGGCGAACAGACTGGCCAGGATCCCGTACAGCAGTCCGTGCCGTTGGGCGAGATCGGAGATGAGGCTGGCCAGCCCCTCCTGGCTCACGACGATCTGCCGGCTGCCCACCAGCTCGGCACGGCCGTCCACGAACGTGTGCACGAGCACGTGGTACGTGCCCGGCGGCGTCGACGCCGGGAGGAAGAACTCCGCCGAGGCCGCGGCCGTGCCCTCCTCCGCCGCTCCGAGTCGGACGTCTCCCTCCTCCACGCTCCAGAGCCCGTCCCTCTCCTTCAGTCGGACCAGCTCCCCGAAGAGCCCGGCCCCGTTCTCTCGCGGGCCGCTGCGGGCGGCCAGGGCGTCGAGGCCCACCCCCGCCTCTTCCAGGATCGGCGGGGGCGCCAGCGCCTCCACGGGGGCCGACGAGCGGAGCAGGTATACGTCCGGGACCGCGCGGAAGAGCACGTCCTCCATGTTCATCCAGACGAGCCCGAACGCCTTCCCCTTCTTCTTGAGCGAGAGCTCGCGGTCCTTGCCCCGGAGCACCATCGCGACCTCGGCTCCGGGGGGGACCGCCGCCCGTACCACCACGTCGGCCCCCGAGAAGAACATCCCCGCCACGACCCGGGGCGGGTCCAGGGAGATCCCCTCTTCGGGCGGGGTGCCTCCGACCTGGCCGGCGGCGGCCGCCGCGCTCCACGCCAGGAACAGCGCGGGCGCGTGGAGGAACGCCCTCATCCGTGGCCTCCGGCGTAGCTGAGCAGGTAGTCGGGCCTGAGGAGCAGACCGAGCAGCATCTTGACCGTCACCACCAGCACGATGGTCGCCATGAGGATCTTGAGTTGGTCGGCCTTGAGCCGCTTGCTCGCGGCGGCGCCGATCTGGGCGCCGATCACGGACCCCAGCAGGAGGAAGAGCGCCAGCACGAAGTCCACGGTGTGGTTCAGGGTCGCCTGGAGGACGGTGACGTTGATGCAGGTGAACAGGATCTGGAAGAGGCTCGTCCCCACCACCACGTGCATGGGCATCCGCAGGAGGTAGACCATGACCGGGACCATGATGAACCCCCCACCCACGCCCATGATCGCCGCCAGGGTCCCGACGAGGAACCCCAGGAGGAGCGGCATCAGGATCGAGAGCCGGACGTTGGAGCGCCGGAAGTCCATCTTCCAGGGCAGCGCCGCCACGAGACGGGCGTAGAGGGACGGGCGGGCCTCCACCTCGTGGACCCGTGCTCCGATCCGCATGCTCCGCAGGCTCTCCACGAACATGTAGGCGCCCACGCCTCCCAGCATGACGACGTAGGTGACCGTGATGACGAAGTCGGCGTTGCCCAGGGCACGCAGGGCCTTGATCAGCACCACCCCCACGGATCCGCCCGCGATCCCGCCCAGCAGGAGGAGGATCCCCATGGGGAAGTCCACCGAGCCGGACCGGGCGTGGGCGTAGGTCCCCGAGGACGAGGCTGCGACGATCTGGTTGGAGTCCGAGGCGGCGGCCACGGTCGGGGGGATCCCGATCATGATCAGGAGGGGCGTCATGAGAAAGCCGCCGCCGACGCCGAAGAGGCCCGAGAGGAAGCCCACCACGCCCCCCAGCCCCAGCAGAAGCGGCATGCTCACCGCGCTCCCCGCGACGGGGAGGTAGATGGACAGGTGGCTCACGAGGCCTCCGCGATCGGGAGACGCACCGAGAACGTGGTGCCCTCCCCTTCTTCGCTCACGACCTCGATCGTCCCGCCGTGCTTCTCGACCACGCTCTGGCTCACGGACAGCCCCAGGCCGGTGCCCTTTCCGAGTTCCTTGGTCGTGAAGAAAGGATCGAAGATGTCCACGAGGTCCCGGGCGGGGATCCCGACGCCGCTGTCGGTCACGTCGATCCGGATCGACTCCCCGTTCGCCGTTGCCGAGACCGTGAGCGTCCCCCCGTCCGGCATGGCCTGGATCGCGTTGAGGAAGAGGTTGAGGAACACCTGCTGGAGGTCGTGGGGATTGCCGCGAATCGGGGGAAGGTCGCCATCACGGTCCAGCTCGCACGACACGCCGGCCAGCATCGCCTCGTTGGCCACCAGGCGAAGGGCCGACTGGACGACGTCGGTGGCGTCCAGGCTGGTGAAGGCGGAGCGGTCCTTCCGGGTGAAGTCGAGCAGGTTCCTCACGGTGCTGCTGGCGCGCTCCACCTGTGTGTACGCCTGTTCCAGCATGCGGTGCTTCTCCTCGGGGGAGTACGAGTCGAAGTCGTCGAGGAGAGCCTCCAGGGTGAGCCCGATGTTGTTGAGCGGGTTGTTCAGCTCGTGGGCGATCCCCGAGGTGAGCGTCCCCACCGCCGCCATCTTCCCCGACTGGACCAGCTGCTCCTGGTGGGTGACGATCTGACCCAGCATCTGGTTGAAGGCGATGGCCAGCGACGAGAACTCGTCCCGGTATCGCCGGGTCGGCTGGATCAGCTCGTAGTTGCCGGCCCCGATGCGCTCGACGTAGTCCATGAAGCGGTTGAGGGGGCGGAGGACGGCGCGAACCACGAAGCCGCCGAAGAGCACCATGACCAGCAGCATCACGCCCACGAAGCCCAGCGCGGCCAGCATCGAGGTGCCCAGCATCGAGGAGACGGCGGCGCGCTCCCGCTCGATCATGTCCTGCGCGTCGCTCAGGAGTTGGGCGCCCTCCGTGCGCAGCCGGACCTCCATCCCCCGGAGCGCCGCCTCGTCGAGAGGCGAGCCGCCCGTCCGGGCGCTCACGAGCTCCTCGAGCACGGCCTTGTACCGCCTCAGCCCGCTGACCATCTCCTCGTACTTCCCGGTTCCCACCACCGACCGGATCGGGCCGGCGTTCCCCCGCAGCCGGCTCTCCGCCACCGTGGCGCTGGCCAGCGCTTCGGGAAGGCCCGTGCCGTAGAGGAAGAAGTTCTTCTCGTTGCGCCGCGCCTCCTCGATCTCGTAGGAGTAGCTCGCGGCGCTCTCCAGGAACCCGATCTTGGTCTCGAACGTCCTCAGGAAGACCACCGCCGCGACGGCGATGCTCGAGGAGAGGACGAAGAGGGCGACGAAGACGATGATGATGCGCGCACGGATGCTCAGCTCCGGGCGCTCGATCAGCGCCTGCTGCGCCTTCTGGGCGGTTTCCGCGTCCAGCTCGGTCCTGGAGCCCACGTCCTGGTCGGCCGGCACCGATTCCCCCCACTTCCGGCTGACGTGCGGTCTCACCCCCCGGCAGGCTTCCCCCGACCGTGCCCGGGAGGGCGAGCGCCGACGGCTTCCCGCGGTCGCGAGCCGGGCCGATCCGGTCGGACCACCCCCGAACGAAGTCGCCGCAGCGGAGTTTTCGTGCTAGTTTTCACGATTACACGAAGTGGCCTCTCCGTCAAGCCTGCGGGGGGAGGCGCCCCGGGTCGAGCGCCTGGTACGGTGGGGATGCCGGGGCGCCGGTCGCGATCCGGCGCCGCCCCGGCTCAGTTCTCGATCGCGTAGAACGCCTGCAGCGAGGCGTCGACGTCGGACGGCGTCGTCCGGATCTCCCGGAACACCCGTCCGACGTGGGCGTCTCCGTCCTCGTCGAGGCTCCCGGCCAGCTCGCCGAGCTCCGCCCGCATCCCGATCGTGATCTTGCCCCCGAGGTTGAACTCGCTTCCCCGGGAGCGCTCGCAGTACCGCTTCAGCAGCCCGCCGAGCTGCTGGTTGGACATGGCCGAATCGAAATTCGCCGGGGCGTCGAAGCCCGTCGCCTCGAACAGCTTCTTCATCATTTCCCGGACCGTCACCTGCTTGCCGCTGAAGCCGAGCACCTCCTTGAGCAGCTTCTTGTAGTCGTTGGAGTAGTTCTCGGCCGCTCGGCCCTCGATCACCGAGCTCCAGGCGCTGATGGGGCCCGCGGCGGCCGCGAGGGACGGCGAGGCCTGCAACCCCTCCCCCGTCTTCCTCTTGTGCATCCAGCTGTGCAGATGGGGGATGATGCCCGAGAGACCCGTCGTGTGGCCCTCCGACTTGAGGAAGAGGAACGGTGCGCCCGCCGTCATCTCCCACTGGACCAGGAGCTCGTGGTAGCCCTCCAGGAAGTTCCAGCCCTGCGAGGCCGAGCGGCCGGACCCGCTCAGGTGCGAGCTCTTGCGCCCCGTGCAGTGCTTCTCGTACGCGGACTTGACCACGCTGCGCTGACCCGGTGACAGCCCGCTGAGGTCCATCATGAAGGTGCCCTTCTCCACCGGGTGGTGGACCCAGCAGGCCACGTAGAGGGCCTGGAACGACTTCACGCTCCAGCGCCCGGCCGGCGCCTGGAGCATGGACGAGACGTTGTCGTTCAACGTGCCCCGGAGGAAGGAGCGCCACTGCGACATCGTCCGGAAGCCGTCGCCGAAGATCCGCTGGACCTGCAACACGTCGCTCGGCTCGGTGGACGTCAGCATACGACCGATCTGACCGTTCATGGTCACCTCCACGCGGCGAATGTCTGGGGGTCTCCGTCGCCGGGGGAATCCGCGACGGACGGCCTGACAGGAAGGGGAGAATTCTAGGGCAAGGAGGCGGTGGCGCACAAGCCACTTGCCCCCGCCCATGTCGCGGACCATTCTCCCAGGCCGAAGCGAGGGGACGCCCGGCCGGGCGACTCCCTCCGACCCATCCCCCGACGCCCCGTCCAATGCTCTCCCTCCTCCTGGATCCCGGCGCCTGGGCCAGCCTCTTCGGCATCACCCTCATCCAGATCGCCCTGGGTGCCGACAACCTGATCATCATCACGATCATCGCCAACAAGCTCCCCGTCCCGAAGCGGACCCGGGCCATCCGCTGGGGCCTGATCCTGGCGATGCTCTTCCGGATCGTCCTGCTCTTCGGCGTGAGCGCGCTCCTCACGGCGGCCACGGCGAGCCTGTTCGAGCTGGACAGCCACGTCGTCGCGTGGGCGGAGCTCACCGCCGACGTGAACGGGAAGGCCGTCGTACTGGTGGTGGGCGGGCTCTTCCTGATCTGGAAGGGAGTGAAGGAGCTGCGGGTGAAGCTCAAGGGCGTGGAAGGTCACGTGAAGGAGGCGGCCCGGTTCCGGGACGTGGTGGCGCTGATCGTCGGGATGAACCTGCTCTTCAGCGTCGATTCGATTCTGACGGTCGTGGGGATGACGGACATCTTCGCCATCATGGTCGGCTCGGTCGTCATCTCCGTGGCGCTCATGCTGATCTTCGCCGATCCCCTCTCGCGCTTCCTCTCGAAGAACCCGGAGTTCGAGATCCTGGGGCTCTTCGTCCTCCTCCTCATCGGCTTCGTGCTGGTCCTGGAGGGAGGACACACGGCCCACCTCGAGGTCAACGGGACGCCTTTCCCCTACATTCCCCAGTGGATCGTCATCTTCATGCTGCTGCTGATGTTCAGCGTCGACCTCTACCAGAACTGGTGGGAGAGGCAGCGGGGACGTCCGGAGGCGCCGGTGCCGCTGCATCACCGGAAGAAATAGCCACGGCGGCTGGCGGAGGGAGGTCGGACCATGGACGGATCCAGAGACCGCAGGCGCTCCGCCGTTCGACGGACCACCTCCTTCCTGGCCGAGCTCAAGCGCCGGAAGGTCTACAGGGTGGCGGCCGCCTACGTCGTCGTGGCCGCGGGGACCCTCCAGCTGCTGGACGTGATCCTGCCCAGCAGTCGCATGCCGGGCTGGGCGGACGAGCTCTTCCTCGGTCTGGCCGTTCTCGGCTTCCCGTTGGCCGTCGTCCTGGCGTGGGCGTTCGACGTGACGCCGGAGGGTGTGCGGCGCGCGTCGGAGCAGGAGTCCCCGGTCGAGCCGGAACCCGACGGGACGCCGCTCGGGGAGAAGGGGATGAGGGAGGAGTGGCACGATCTCCGGGTCCTGGCGGTGCTGCCGTTCGAGGACCTCGGCGGATCGGAGGCCGCGGGGCCGTTCGCCGCGGGTCTCCACGGCGACCTGCTGACCGAGCTGTCCCGTCTCTCGGCGCTCACGGTCATCTCGCGGACCTCGGTGATGGACTACCGGGGGGGCGGCAAGACCCTGGGCGAGATGGCCAGGGAGCTGGGGGTGGGGACGGTCGTGGAGGGCGCCGTTCAGCACGCGGCCGGCCGGGTGCGCCTCAACGTCCAGCTCGTCGACGCCGTGCGCGGCGTACAGCGCTGGGCCGGACAGTACGAACGCGAGTTGAGCGCCGAGTCCATCTTCGAGCTGCAGAGCGAGCTGGCGAGGGAGATCGCCACCCGCCTCAGGGTCGAGCTGACTCCGGCCGAGAAGGAGCGCGTCAGCCGTACCCCCACCCGTGACCTGGAGGCCTACCGGCTCTTCGCGCAGGGGCGGGAGCACCTGGATCAGCGGACCGAGGAGGAGGTCCACCGGGCGCTGGACCGCTTCGGGGACGCGATCCGTCTGGACCCGGACTACGGCCTGGCGTGGGCTGGCCTGGCGGAGGCGCTGAGCCTGATCGAGTACTACGGTTATGCCGTGCCGAGCGGGACTCCCGACGCCCTCGACGCCGCCCGTCGTGGCGTCGAGCTGGCGCCCCAGACGGGGGAGGCCTACACGGCGCTCGGCATCACCTGGTCACAGCGGCGGGAGGGTCCTCCGGCCCTCGAGGCGCTGGAGCGGGCCGTGGAGCTGTCGCCGAGCGACGCGGAAGCGTACTCCTGGCTGGCCTGGTTGCGTCTGGTGCTGGGGGAGCCGGAGAAGGCGGTCCGGCCGGCGGCCCGGGGCGTGGAGTTGAACCCCCGCGCCCCGGCGGCCCTCGTCTTCCACGCGGAGACCCGACTGGCCACCGGGGAGGCCGGGGTCGCCTTGCGGGAGGCGATCCGGGCTCGTGACCTCCAGCCCGGGTACGAGCTCGCCAGGTTCGTGGAAGCGCTCGCCCTGTACCACCTGGACCGCTTCGTGGACGCGCGCGCGGTCCTCGAGGAGATCCTGCCCCGGGCTCGAGGCCGCGGGACCCCGTCCCGCCC
>JASFUL010000183.1:0-9546 GCA_050050315.1 Gemmatimonadota bacterium | reverse complement strand
GTCCCCGAGCAGTGACGCGAAGTGCTCCTTCTCGCCCGACGACAGCCCCTCCTTGAAGTAGCCCTGGGCGTGCTGGATCACGTTCTGGTGCGCTCCCGGGCCCGGATCGTCGGCGAGCGCCCGCCGGAAGACCGCACGGTACTCCCCGACGACCTCCTCGAAGGGCCTCCGTTCCGGATTGGCCACGATCCGCCCGAGCTGGCGCTGCAGCGACGGCGAGTGGGCCATGAGGGTCAGCTTCTGGCGCGCCTGGAAGTCCACCAGCGCGGCCATCCCACCGGCCTCGCCCACACGCCGCAGGTCGGCGAAGGCGAAGATACGCGTCAGCCACGCGTCCCGCAGGCGCAGGTTGGTCAGCCGGCCCTCGTGCTCCACCGGCGTGTCGGGGTACCGGTCGAGGACGGCGGCGGCGAACACGCCGGGCTCCCGGTCGATCGGCGGCGCGTCCTCCGGGGCGGCGTACACCTTGATGCCGTCGATCCCGCAGGAGGGCGACTTGCTCTTCAGCAGGAACCCGTCGACCTCTCCCACCTGGTCCAGGAAGCGGCCGCCGAAGGCCTTCATCTCGGCGGTGACGTCCTTCCCGGTGGAGGGCTGGATCAGGTGGGTTCGATCCTCGATCCGCACGAGGCGGATGGGGTCCCGGGGCGTCCCGAGACCCACCTCGACCTCGGGGCAGATCGGCACGTAGTCGACGAAGGACTCCAGGCTCCGGACGATGAAGGAGCGGATCATCTGCCCGTTGTACCGGCACGCCTCGACCTCGAGGCACTTGCTCAACACGATCCGCGGACGGGGGAACGGAGGGGATTTCGAGGTGTCGCGGGCCGTGGCGGGGGAGGTCATGGGGGATGCTACCCGTCCCCCGAGGGGCCGGTGCCGCGCCAGACCCGGAATGCCCCCCCGTCCGCCACGACTTCGACCGACTCGAAGGCCGCGGCCATCGCCGTCTCCACCGGAAGCCTGCGCTGGACCACGAGGGTCAGGGATCCCTCGGCCGCGAGCCGACGTCTCGCGTCCCGGATCAGTCCCCGGACGATCCCGACGGTCTCGTCCTTCCCCCGGTGGTACGGCGGGTTCGAGACGACGGCGTCGAAGGGAGGGATCTCTCCCACGGAGCCGAGGCCGTCCCCGGCGACGGGGACGCCCGCCGGTACGTTCTCGGCGGCGGCCGCCAGCGCGACGGTGTCGACGTCCAGCATCACCGGCGCCAGCCCCGGCGTCCGGCCGCACAGCACACCCGCGACGACCCCGTCACCGCACCCGAAGTCCAGCACCCGGGCGTTCTCCCCCCCGCGCCCCACCACGCCGTCCAGACAGCCGAGCAGGAGGGCCGTGCCCTCGTCCAGGCGTCCGGCCGCGAAGACCCCCGGGTAGGAGACCCAGCGCTCGGCGCCCACGTCGGGGTGGGGCGGCCCGGTCACGATGCGCCACGCCTCGAGACCCGCGCGCAGACCCGGGACCGCCTGGGGGCGTGTCGCCTCCACCAGCCGGCACCGTCCTCCCGTGGCCACCGAGCGGGGGGCCTCGAAGAGGGGCTCGAGCCGGCCGGCGGCCGAGCCCGCGCCTTCGTCCTTCGCGCCGTAGACGAGCAGCCTCCCGCCCGGTGCCAGCCGCTGGGCCGCGGCGTGGGACGCCATCTCGAGCTCGTCCCGGGCCCGGGGGAGCCGGAGCAACGCCGTGCGGAAGGGCCCGTCGCGGAAGGGGGAGGCGGGAGGCCACGGCGAGGCCGGACGGCCGTCGCGGGCGCGGCGGTGCCACGCTCCCACGGGAACGCTCCCCCCGGCCGGGGGGCCGGGGAGGTCGAGGGCATCGAAGGGGTCCGCCGCGACGGGGTCCACGGCGACGGCGCCCGCGCCGGGGGCGCCCAGGAGCTCGCCGAAGGCCCCGGCCACCTCGTCGGCGTTCGGATCCTCCATGACGAGGACCGGCCCTTCGACGTCCAGGTAGGGGAGATGCTTCCGCACGAGGTCGGTGGCGGCCCGGTCCCGCCAGCCCGGGGCACGGCTCATCGCGGGGGTCGCCGGAGCAACGGAGCATCCACCACGGAAAGCTCAGGACATCTCCTACACACTTTCGCCACTCCCGACGTCTAATCTGACACTGGAGGGATCTGGTCCATGATCCTCGCTGAACCCGGATGGGAGGGGAAGACGATGGGGCGCATTCTGTCGGAGCTCCGCAAGGCCGGACGCACACTCCTCCGGACCCCGCTCTTCGGCGGCACCGCCGGGCTGATCCTGGCGGTAGCCGTCGGAGCCGCGACCGCGATCTTCACCGTAGTCGACGGGGTGCTCCTCGAGCCCCTGCCGCTGCCCGACTCCGAGGAGCTGGTGATCCTCTGCGAGCGACACCCGTCGCTCCAGGAGTACTGCGTGGCCTCACCGCCCACCACCGAGGACTTCGCGGCCCGCACCTCGACCCTCGAGGACATCGGGCTCGGCCGGGGTTGGGCCTTCAGCATCTCCGACGGGGACCGCAGGATCCGGCTCCGGTCGGGCATCGCCACCCCGTCCTTCTTCCACGTGCTGGAGGCCGAGCCCGTCGTCGGGCGGCTCTTCGCCGACGACGAGGTGGGGGAGGACGCCAACGTGGTGCTGCTGGGGTACGAGGCCTGGACGACCTGGTTCGGCGCGGACCCGGGGGTCGTGGGCACGACCCTCTCGCTGGGGGGCGTGCCCCACGTGGTAGTGGGTGTCCTGCCCGAGGGATTCGACCTTCCGACGGAGCGCGGCATCCAGCTCTGGCGCCCCCTGCACTTCGACCCGAGGAACGAGGAGAGGCGGAGCTGGCGCGGGTTCTCCGTCGTCGGTCGGCTCCGGGACGGCGTGGGGGTCGACCAGGCGAGGGTGGACCTGACGGGCATCTACGGCGCCCTCCGTGCCGAGACGGAAGCCGTCACCGACGAATGGCGCCTCGAGGTCATGCCGCTGCGCGCGTGGGTGGTCCGCGGGGTACGGGCCAACCTGCTCGTCTTCCTGGGCGCGGTGGGCCTCCTGCTGCTCATCGCGTGCGCCAACGTGGCGAACCTCCTCCTCGTGCGCTCCGCGCGCCGCTCGCGGGAGTTCGCCGTGCGAGCCGCCCTCGGCGCCCGTCGCGCGGACCTGGCCGGGAGCGTCCTGGCCGAGAGCGCGTGGCTGTCCCTGGTGGGGGGCGCCGGGGGGCTGCTACTGGCGTGGCTGGGTACACGGGCGTTCCTGGCCTTCGCCCCGGCCGGCATCCCCCGCCTGGACAACGTGTCGCTCGACGCCACGGTCTTCGTCTTCGCCGTCGGCGTGTCGGCCCTCACGGTCGCGCTCTTCGGGCTCCTCCCGGCCTGGCGGTCGTCCGGCACCGACCTGGCGGCGGGCCTCCGGGGAGCCTCGAGCCGGACGACCGAGGACGGCCGGCTGCGGAAGGGGCTGGTGGTGGCGGAGCTCGCCCTGGCCGTGGTCCTCCTGACCACGGCCGGGCTCATGACCCGGAGCTTCGTCAACTTCCTCCGCTGGGACCCGGGCTTCGAGCGGGAGGGGCTGGCCGCCATGGCGGTGTACTTCACCCCCGAGGCCGTCGAGGGGATCGGGCTCGTGCCCATCTTCAGGCAGGCCGAGACGGCGGCCGAGACGGTTCCCGGCGTGCAGAGCGCCAGCCTGGCTTCGGCGATCCCCCTCCTGGGCGGCCGCGAGCGGGCGGAGTACCGCGTGGAGGGCAGCCCCCCGGCCGAGGGCGAGGACCTGCCGCAAGCGCGGGTCTACGACGTGGCGCCGGGCTACTTCGAGACCCTGGGCGTCCCGCTCACGCGGGGGCGCTTCTTCACCGAGGAGGACGACCAGGACGCGTCGCCCGTCCTGATCGTGAACGAGGCCTTCGCCCGACTCAACTGGCCGCGGGAGGAGGCCGTGGGGCGCCGGCTGACGGTTCCGGCGGGCAACTGGGGATCGGAGGACGTCGAGTACCGCATCGTGGGCGTGGTGGCCGACGTCGAGCCCCTCACGCCGGGCGTCTCCCCGGAAGCCGAGATGTACCGCACCGACCGCCAGTACGCCCGCCCGTTTCCCTTCCTGGTCATCCGCACCGTCGGCGACGCGGGTCCGATCGCCGAGCGGGTCCGGGACGGGCTCCTCGCGGGAGTGAGCCCCGACCTGGAGATCTCGCTCAACGGCACGATGGACGGCCTCGTCCAGCGCGAGCTGGTGCGGCCGCGCTTCAACATGCTGCTCGTCGCCGCCTTCGCGGGAGCGGCGCTCCTGCTCACCGCGGTCGGGGTGTACGGCGTGCTCGCGTACGCGGTCGTCCAGCGCCGACGGGAGATGGGAATCCGGATCGCCCTCGGATCCGATCGGGACCGGATCGTCCGCGACGTGATGGGGGACGGTGTGCGGATGGCCCTGCTGGGCATCCTGGCCGGTCTGGCCGGATCGGTGGCGGTGGCCGGCATCGTCCGCAGCGTGATCTTCGGCGTGGAGCCCACCGATCCGCTCACGCTGGGGGCGACGGCGCTGCTCGTGGCGCTGCTGGCTGCCGCGGCGTCGCTGGTGCCGGCCGTGCGGGCCAGTCGGGTGGACCCGGTGGGGCTCCTGCGGGAGGAGTAGCGGGGCGCTACTGACCGTCCCGCATGACGTCCCAGACGTCGATGCGCTCCCGGGACCGGGGGGATCGGCTCCCCCGGTCCGGGCCATCACGCGACGCCCCTTCCCCGCCCTCCGGATCGGCCGGCCGCTCCCTGTGCCAGCCGGTGACGGACTGGTAGGCCGCGGCGACCGAGAGCAGCCGGTCCTCGGCGTAGGGGTGCCCCCCCAGGAGCGCCCCCGTCGGGCGGCCGTCCACCATGCCGTTCGGGAACGCGATCAGGGGCAGCCCCACCATGTCGAAGGGGATGGGGCTGGTCTGGAGCACCACGTCGCAGCGAGCGAAGACGTCGTCCAGGACGGTCCGCAACAGCGCGAGCTTCGCCCGCTGTCCCCGGAGGTACTCGGCGCCCGGGAGCAGGAGGCCGTTGATCCAGGGGGAGAGCGACACCCCGAACAGGCGCACGTCGCGGCGGAGGTACTCCAGGAAGGGCTCCGTCCGCTCCGGCAGACGGACGTTGTTGAAGTTCCAGCTCGTCAGGGTCTCCCACTCCGCGGGGTACTCGATCTCGACGACCCGGGCGCCAAGGTCCCGGAATCGGTCGAGCATGACCCGCCGGGCGTCGACCTCGGCCCGCTGACGCTCCCGGCGGCGCCGCGCGCGGCGCTCCCTGGCCTCGCTGGCCTCCCCCGGCGGCCCCCGGGGCTCGTCTCCACCCGGTTCGTCCTCCGGCGCGTCGAGGTAGCCCGGCGGGACGCCCACCGTGGTCTCCCACCGCAGGGCCGGCCGGTCCCCCCGCTCCACCGGCGTCGCCGCCCGGACGTAGTCAGGCACGTCGGGGAGCCCCAGCGTGCGCGGGTCTTCGGGGTCGGGGCCCGCCATGGCCCGCAGCAGGAGCGCGGCGTCGAGCGCGTCGCGGCAGATCGGGCCCGGGTGATCCCGGGTGTACGTGAGCGGGATGATG
The DNA here is from genome assembly GCA_050050315.1 of Gemmatimonadota bacterium. Lineage (GTDB taxonomy): Bacteria > Gemmatimonadota > Gemmatimonadetes > Longimicrobiales > Gaopeijiaceae > JASFUL01. Next base: position 4,034 of record JASFUL010000183.1, on the reverse strand, counting down.
CCGTGCAGCGACACGCGCCCCATCGTCGGCTTGAGGCCCGTGAGCCCCTGGGCCCCGGAGGGGTTGGTGATCGAGCCCCCGGTCTGCGTGCCCGTGGCGCCGGCGACCAGGCGCGCCGCCACGGCGGTGGCCGAACCCGAGGACGAGCCTCCGGGGCTCACGTCACGATCTCCGGGCGCCCAGGCGTTGAACGTGGTCCGCTCTCCCTCGGGGGTCGAGGCCGCCGTGGTGGCCAGCGGCCCCATCTGCGTCTTGCCCAGCAGCACGCCTCCCCCGTCCCGCAGCCGCGCCCACGCCGTGGCGTCGAAGTCCGGCACGAAGTCGGCGAAGACGAGGGAGTTCGCGGTCGTGGGGACGCCCGCGGTGTAGTAGTTGTCCTTCATCGCCAGCGGGACCCCGTGGAGCGGCCCCGACCACGCCTCCCGGGAGAGCCTGGCCGCTTCCGCCAGCGCCGCTTCGACGGTCACGGTGTTGAACGCCAGGAGCGCCGGGTCGTGCGCCTCGATACGGTCCAGGTAGGCGCGGACGAGCGTGACCGGGTCGAGCCGGCCCGCGCGGATCAGCGCCGCCGACTCGGCCACCGTGAGCTCGGCCGGTTCGGTGGCCTGGACGGCGCCCGGGTCCGGGAGCGCACGGGCGACGGAATCGGCCCCCAGACGGCTCGGGCGCCGGCGGATCGAGCGCGTGTCGGAGACGTCCGCGCCCCCCGCGACCCGCCCTCCGACGACCCCCGCCGCGCCGAGGGAGGACGGCGTGATCCCGGCCGCCACGCCGGCCGACGCCGCCGCCGTGAGCGCGCTCATGCGCTTCAGGAAGACCCGGCGGTCGAGGCGTCGGTCGGCCGGGCTCACGTCATCCCTCCGCCCCGTCGCCACCGACGGACGTGCGCCCCGTCAGCTCCGCGGGGTACATCGCCGGGGGGACGGCCTGCACGTCCATCGGGTACCCGAGAATCGCCGGCGGCGTGGTCCGGAGGAATCGTCGAGCCGACTCCATGATCCGCTTTCGGTCGGCGGGGGCGTCGGGGTCGTCCTCCGGGAGCACCGAGAGGTCCACGCCGACCGTCTCGAGCCGGGCCAGGATCCACGCGTCGAGCCGCTCGTCGGAGACCTCGGGCGCGTCCTGCCCCCGCCGGGAGCCGCCTCCGGACCCGCTCCCGGCCCCGCGCTCCGCGGCGGCCTTCCCGTCCGTCTCTCCGTGGCGCTGTTCTGGCGTCATGGTCCCCGATGGTCTCCGCTGGGCCGAGGGTCTCCCTTGGGCCGCTCCTCATCCGGGGCGCCGGCGGGGGCGGCGCGGTCGCCCGAGGGAGAGGAAGAACCTGACGACGGTGACGGAGGGGGGCAAGCCGCTCCGCTCCCGCGGGGGGCCGTTCATTCCCTCCGTCGCAGCTCGACCCCGGCGAACTCCAGGCGCGCGGCGGTGCCCGACGCGTCCAGGACGAAGGTGAGGGTCGTACGTCCCCGGTTGCGACGGGTCCAGACCGCCTCGAACGTGTCGTGGTGCCGGTGCTCGAGCACGGCCTCCCTCGCCCCCATGGCGAGCCGGAGCGTCCCCTCGCTCAGCGTCACCTCGACCTCGCCCCACGCGGGGTGGCTCCACGTCCCCGCGTACGCCTCCAGGGGCAGGCTCGGCCCCGGCCCCTCGACCCGGGCCACGCGCCGGGCCGCGGCGGCCGAATCCCGGGCGGCCGCCAGCCCGTCGTAGAGCTCCTTCAGGTCGGCGCTCCAGTCCCGGGGCTCGCCGTCATCGAAGAGGTCGAAGACCCGGTACATCAGGGCGTGCCGGACCTCCACGTGGTCGCGGTTGGCGAGGACGTAGACGCCCAGGTCCTCGTCCCGGATCAGCCCCGCGATGGCCACCATGCCGTCGATGCTGCCCGTGTGGAAGTCGACCTTGCGACCCTCGTAGTCCTGCTGGAACCAGCCGAGCCCGTACGTGGTCCAGTGGGGTCGCACGAGCCGCGCGGTGGGATAGGGCGGCTCGGGGAGCACCGTCTGGGGCGTGAAGAGCTCCTCGCACGTCCGAGGCTCGAGGAGCGCCGTCCCGTCGGGGGTCTCGCATCCCCTCAACAGGAATCGGAGCCACCGCGACATGTCGTCCACACTCGACCAGACGGAGCCCGCCGGGGCCACCGGGTCGACCGCCGCGTTCTGGATGACGCCGACCCTCCCGTCGATCTCGTCGTGCGGCGAGGCCACGTTGTCCGACTGGCGGGCCTCGGCCAGCGTCGGCACCGTGCGCGCCATGCCCAGCGGCTCGAAGATCCGGCGGCGGACGAAGGCCTCCCACGGCATGCCGCTGACGGCCTCCACGACCTCCCCGGCCGCCGCGTACATGATGTTCTGGTAGATGAAGCCCGATCGGAGGGAGTAGGCGGGCTCGACGTACCGGAGCGCGCGGACGATGTCCTCGGTCTGCCGGTCGGGCCGGCCGTACCAGAGGAGGTCGGCGTTGCCGAGACCCGCGCGGTGGGTCAGCAGGTCGCGCACCGTCACCTCCGCCGTCATCCAGGGATCGGCGAGCCGGAACCAGGGGAGGTGATCGATCACCGGGTCGTCCCAGTCGAGGGCCCCCTCGTCCACCAGCATCCCCACCGCCGCCGCGGTCATCGCCTTGGTGGTCGAGCCGATGGCGAAGAGGGTCGCCGGGTCGACCGGCTCGGTCCGGCCCGCCTCCCGCACGCCGTACCCGGAGCTGAAGACGAGCTCGTCGTCCTTCACGACCGCCACGGCCAGACCCGTGGCGCCCCAGTCCTCCGCGGCAGCGGCCACGTACCGGTCGAAGCCGTCGAGGGGGGCGGGTTCGACGCTCTGGGCCGAGGCCGCCGGAGCGGGCGCGGACGCGACGAGGGCGAGGAGGATCGGGACGCGGGCCGGACGGGGGAGGGCGCGCATGGGCGGGTCTTCCGGGAATCGGAGCGTGGATGGGCCGACGCAAGCTGCGTCGGCACGGGCCGCCCCGGCAAGCCGCGAGCGGACCCTCTCCGTCGTGGTCGCGCCCGGGGGAGAGGTGGCCCGCCGGGGATCGCTCCGCCCCGAAAGACGAAGCAGGCCGGAGGGAAATCCCTCCGGCCCGTCGGGCGCCCCGAGGCCGTTCGCCCCGGGGGGAGCCCGGGGCCGACGGAATCAGCCCAGCATCATCAGGAAGACCCCCGCGGCCACCGCCGATCCGATGACCCCCGCGACGTTCGGTCCCATGGCCGGCATGAGCGGGTTCACCCTGCCGTTCGTCTCGTCGGAGACGAACTGCTGGACGACCCGGGCCGCCATGGGCACGGCGGACACGCCGGCCGCGCCGATGCACGGGTTGATCTTCTTCTCCTCCCGCAGGAACAGGTTGATGACCTTGGCGAAGAGCACCCCGCCCGCAGTGCTGAAGCCGAAGGCCACGGCGCCCAGGACCAGGATCAGGATGGTGTCCCAGGTGAGGAAGTACTCGGCGCCCATGGTGGCCCCGACCACCAGCCCCAGGAGGAGCGTCACGATGTCGATCATCGCGCCGCCCGCCGTCTTCTTCAGGCGCTCCGTCACCCCCGACTCGCGCAGCAGGTTGCCGAACATCAGCATTCCGATGAGGGGCGCGCTGGACGGAATGGCCAGCGAGGCCCCGATGCCGGTGACCAGCGGGAAGAGGATGGTCGCCCGCTGGGAGACGGGGATCGCCTGGGGCATGTCGATGGCCCGCTCCTTCCGGGTCGTCAACGCCCGCATGATCGGCGGCTGGATGATCGGCACCAGCGACATGTAGCTGTACGCCGCCACCGCCACGGGACCCAGCAGGTGGGGGGCGAGCTGGATGGTGAGGAAGATCGACGTCGGTCCGTCCGCGCCGCCGATGATCCCGATGGAGGCCGCCTCCCGGGCGTCGAACCCGAGGAGGTAGAAGGCTCCGAGGGCGGCCACGAAGATCCCGAGCTGGGCGGACGCGCCCAGGAGGAAGGTCAGGGGCCGCCCGAGAAGCGGACGGAAGTCCGTCAGGGCCCCCACCCCCAGGAAGATCAGCGGTGGGAGCAGCTCCGTCCGGATCCCCGCCTC
>JASFUL010000182.1:0-9555 GCA_050050315.1 Gemmatimonadota bacterium | reverse complement strand
ACCTCGTCGTTGGACTCGCTCAAGCAGGCTCTCCTGAAGGCGCTCCTCGAGAGCGGTGACCTGACCCCCGAGATGATCGAGGAGCTCCGGGGCGAGGGGGAGGGAGACGCCGAGGTCCAGCAGCAGATCGCCGACCTCCTCGACGATCTGATCCAGCGCCTCGTGGAGGAAGGCTACATCTCCCTGGACCAGGACGGCGCGCCGATGATGCCCGGGGGAGTGCAGGACGTCACCGGCCAGGGCGAGATCGACGAGGCGGCCGAGGCGGCGAACCAGGTCCAGTTCAACCTGACCCAGAAGGGGATGGACTTCCTCGGGTACCGGGCCCTCAAGGGCCTGCTCTCCGCCACCGGGAAGGCCAGCTTCGGCGTCCACGACACCCCGCACCTGGCGACCGGGGTCGAGGCCGAGGCGGCCAGCCGGCCGTACGAGTTCGGCGACCACCTGAACCTCGACATCCCGGCCACGCTCAGGAACGCCATCGAGCGTGAGGGGCTCGAGGTGCCCCTCGAGCTCGACTACTCGGACCTCATGGTCCACCAGGCCGAGTACCGCTCGAGCTGCGCCACCGTGCTCATGCTGGACGTGTCGCACTCGATGGTGCTGTACGGGGAGGACCGCTTCGCGCCGGCCAAGAAGGTGGCCCTGGCGCTCAGCCACCTCATCCGCACGCAGTTCCCCGGCGACACGCTCCGGGTGCTCACGTTCGGCGACCGGGCCGAGGAGATCCCGCTCTCCCAGCTGGCCAAGGCCCAGGTCGGTCCGTTCCACACGAACACCGCGGAAGGCTTCGAGCTGGCCCGCCGCATCCTGACCTCACAGAAGCAGGACATGCGGCAGATCATCATGATCACCGACGGGAAGCCCAGCGCGATGACGCTCCCCGACGGCCGGGTCTACAAGAACTCGGGCGGCCTGGACGGCCTCATCCTCAAGCGGACGTTCCAGGAAGCCGCCGCCTGCCGGAAGGCGGGGATCCTCATCAACACCTTCATGCTCGCCCGGGACCCCTACCTGGTCCAGTTCGTCAAGAAGGTGAGCGAGATCGCCCGTGGCAAAGCGTACTTCACGTCGACCATGACGCTGGGTCAATACATCATGATGGACTTCCTGAAGCGGAAGCGGCGCCGGGTCGGGTAGCTCAGCCTCCCCCCATCCCACCCGACGCGCCCTCGACCCTCCAGCCGTCCACCCGGACGTCGAGGTTGTGGTTCACGCGGATCCCGGCCACGCCCCAGGGCTCGACGTCCGCGGCCGGAAGCGTCTCGACGACCGTCCCGTTGGCCACGAACTCGACCTGGTCGCCCGCAACGCGCACGGCCAGCTCGTTCGGGTTGTCCTCACCGGCACCCTGGATGCCCCGCACCGCCTCGCTCGGAGTCCAGTCGACGAGGGTGCTCGTGGACTCGCCGGTGCGGCGCTTGACGAGGTAGCTGCCGTCACCCCGGACGAGGAAGTAGCTGTACTGCTGGTCCGGGCCGTCGAGCTGCCGTCCGCCCACGACGATTCCGTACGCCTCCCGATGCCCGGCGGGGGCCTGCTGCTCCGTGAAGCTGGCCGACGCCGTGAAGTCGCCCTCCTCGACTGCGTCCGTCGATCGCCACGCGATCCCGGCGGCCCCCGTCTCGACGGAGAAGCCGTCGTCCTCGGCCGCCATCCAGAAGGCGCTTAGGTCGCCTCTCCGCTCGTCCAGGCGAACGTGCCAGTCCGCCAGCATCTGCCCGGACGCGGTCCCGGTGGCCGCGGGCTCGGCCATCTCCCCGGTGTCCCCCTGCTCCATCCCGGCGTCGTCGGCGGGCGTGCACGCCACCGCTCCGGCGGTCGCCAGCGTGCAGACGAGCGCTGCGAGTCGCGTTCTCATGGGTCGGTTCCTCCCTTCGAGGGGGTCGGGCGGGGATCGCGCCGCTCGCCTCCGGCGGCGCGGGACCGCTGCGGTCCTCGGGCGACCGCGGCCGATTCCCCTTGACCGTACGGCAACCGTGGCGGGGCCGCCAGGGGAGGTGCCTCCGGCGGCCGGGGACGGCCTCCAATCGAGGACCGCGGGAACCTCCCGCCATGACGGCGCCGAAGGGCCGGTCAACCTGTCGCCCGGCGAGGAGCCGCACCCGAACGGTGAGCGCCGCGGTCGAGAAGGAGCTCCGGCCTACCTCGGCGACGACGGACGCGGTTCCGGGTCGTCGCGGCGGCAGCGGCAGTCCACCTGCCGTGGCCCCAGGGGGCGGGCGACCTCGTACAGGGCCCAATCGCCGTCGCGGGCGAGCTCTCGGAGCCGATTCCCGTAGATCCTCAACGCCCCGCAGTGCGCACCGGGCCGTGTTCCACGGACCAGCACCAGGTCCACGTCGGTCGCCGCACCGCGGAACGCGGTGCACCACTGCCGGTACGCCTCGCTGCTGGTCACCCGGTCGTCCGACGTCTCGGCGTACACGACCGGATTCGGCTCGAAGTGGGCGAAGGAGAAGGCCGCCTCGCCCGGCGCCCGTGCGGCATACCAGGCCGCCATGTGCACGTAGACGGGGCCTCTCACCACGCTCGAGGAGGTAGGCTCCAGCCAGCTGGCCAGGGTCTTCCCCGGGGGCGCCTGGGCCATCATCCGGTGGGCCGGCGCCGCCTCCTCGGCGAACCGGAGGACGGTCCGGTGCTGGACCGACATCTGGACCAGGGCCATCGCCGCCCCCAGAGCGAGCAAGAGCCGGCGCTGCCGCGCCCGGACCCGAGGCGCGGCGAGCACCGCCGCGCCCGCGGGAATGAACGCGACCAGGCGACGTGAGATCAAGAACTGACCCCGGATCTCGTCCGGGATCGTGAACATCCCCAGCAGGGAGCAGGCGACCACCGCGAACGCGGCCCATGCCGGGGTCCGGCCCCGACCGGTCCGGAGCGCCCAGGCCAGGCCCAGCGCGCCAATCGCCAGAAGGATCACGACCATGGCGTCGTCGTTCCATGTCCAGCTCGCGGACGGGCCCAGCCCGCCCACCAGGGCTCTCGCGACGGTCGTCCATCCGCTCCAGCGCAGCCCCAGCCCGCCCTCCAGGGTCCCCAGAGTCCCTTGCCCGCCGGGCCGGATGAGGTTCCGCCAGAACCAGACCGCCGAGAGTAGGCCGCCGGGGACCACGGCCAGGATCGCCGCCGCCAGCCGGTCCCGGCGTACGGGCTCCTCGCCGACCGCGTGGAACACGGCCCGCTGGACGACCACCAAGATCAGGGTCCAGGCCAGGGCGATCAGGTGGAGAGAATAGAGCGCGACCCAGCCCGCCGCGAGCCAGCCCGCGCCGGCCCCGTCCCGCTGTTGGCGCCGGTCCAGCCCGAGCATCGCCACGCCCAGGGCCACCCCCAGACAGTAGTGGAGAAAGCCCCAGTAGATCATCCCGCTCCAGCAGACCCACGAGGCGAAGACCACGGCCAGCAGTCCGTCCCGGCCGAGCTCCCGAGCCCAATAACCGGAGGCCAGGGGCAATCCGACGATCGCGAGCACGAAGCCCACGGCCAGGCTCTGCCCGGGCGTCAGGGCCAGGGCGAGGACCCGGTCGAGCTGGAACCAGAGCGAGTTGGTATCCAGCCAGCGCAGTCGGACGTGGAACCCGGGAGCCCAGGCACCGGGATCCCGGAGCATGGCCAGGTTCCAGGCGTGCTGGGGCAGATCGATGAAAGGCGCATCCCACCTCAGGAGCAGGAAGGCCGACCAGGCGCCGATCAGGGCGATGAGTGTGCCGACGGCGGCCCGGTCCCTCAACGATGCACCTCCTCCACCCGGCCCCCACGCTCGCCCGCCGGGGTGCGGGCGGTCTCGGGGACGGCTACGCGAACGCAGGAGACCATCACCTCGCCTTCGACCGTGCCGAGGCTCACCTCACCGAAACCCGTCGCTCGGTCGAGGTGGGGCAATCGCCTCCAGGAGACCGGTACAGGACATCGACGACACACGCACGTGCGGCGCCCCCGGGAGGACGTCGTACGCCAGCGGCTCGACCTCGGCCGGAGGGGTGAGACCCCGAGGGACGACATCGGCGGAGACGATCCTCAAGCCCCGCGCTGTCGGAGGAGCACCATGAGTCCACGGGATGAGCTGCACTCTAGGACCCTTGGGTCCGGGCACAGATGACGAGCGGAATCCCATCCCATTGCTTCAGGTGCTCGGCACAGTCGTAGTGGGCACCAACGTACGACGCTACCTCGAGGGGCAGTCCCCGGGAGCCGTAGGGGGCCGACAGGTAGGCACCGGGGTGGTCCGCGAGCACGACATAAGGAACCTTGTCATCCGCAAGCGCCGCCATCAGGGGCTCCACCGATGCCGTCCCGTTCTCGTACATCAACGTGAACTGGAACGCATCATAGACGAGGGGAACCTGCCCGGCTGCTCGCAGATCAGACGCGTATTCGGAATCACTCAGCACGAACTGATCCTCATCCACGGGGAGCGCCGTCAGTGCGCGAACGGTCGAGCTGCGCAGCTCGTCCGCGTGTCCGTACGACCTCGCGAGGAGAGCAGCCTGACTCGGCAACTGGGTCAAGACCAGAAGCAGGAGGAGGGCCGAAGACAGGCGGACACCCCAGGTATCTCGTGGAGGCTCGGCCGTCTGAGCCTCTCCTTGATCGTCCGGGCCCGTCAATGGCAGAAGGCCGAGGAGCACGGACCCGGCTACCACGAATTCGAGGAAGTAGTTCGGCGAACTCCCGGGGCGGCCGGTGGCCAGAAGAAAGAGCCCCAGCGCTCCGAGAGGAGCGATGGCGATCGCGCCCTCCCGCGCGACAGCAGCGCCCCCGGTGGCGAGCGTCACCACCGATACGGCGAGGACGAACGCTGTAAAGGCACGAGGGACGACTTCGAGGAGACCGAAGGAGACCACCTTCATCGGCAACGGGTCCACCGCATTCGCGAAGACGGTGAAATGCCATATCCCGCCGCTCGTCGGGATCGAGAGGACGCCATAGACGGTCATGAAGACGCCGACCGCCACGGTCGTGACCGCGATCGCCTCTCTCCAACGTCGCCGCACGACCAGGTGCACCAGCACCGCGCCGAAGGTGGCCGCAACCGTGTACTTCACCAACAACGCGGCGCCGAACAGTCCGCCCACCGGCCAGATCCATCTGCGATCACGAGCGAAACCCCAATGCAGATAGGCGGCCAGGGCGAGGACGGCGAGGGCCGCGGCGAGGAACTCGGGCTTCGTGGGTGGACCGCTCCACGTCAGGACCGGAAACAGTGACAGGAAGACGGCCGGAGCGATGAACCACTTCTTGCGACGCAAGCTCCGGCCGATGAGGGCCATCCCGATCGCCATTGCGAGGATCGATACGAAGCTGAGAATCCGCGCAGCCGAGAAGGCGTCCCCCAGGACTCGGACGAGTGGGCGTAGCAGAATGTAGTAGCCGGGTGGGTATATCGGCGTGGTGAGAGGCAGTTCCTCGACCGAGGACATGGCATAGAGATCCACGAGGCTCTCGCCCAGTACTCCATAGAGAGAGACGATCGAGGTGCTCCAGGTGTCAGGGATCATGCCCGACACGTACTTGAACAGCAGGACGACCGTGAGCGAGCAACTGGTGAGGAGCGCCAGGTACAGCGGAATCGCGAACGGATTCCGCTCCGAAGAGCCACCATGCGCAACGAAGGCACAGCCGGCGCAGGCCAGCGCGAGCGCGGCGGTCAGCAGATGCAGATTCTGCCAGTCCGGAAGCGCTGCAATGGCGGGTGCAAGCAGAACGTCCGGGAAGATCGTACAGACGGCCAGGACGACCGCAAGGAGACAGAATCCGGCTGTGATCGTCCTTCTTACGGCGATCCGTTCCATGGCAGCGGATGGACGAAGCAACAGATTATCCGCAGAAACTGAGGTGGGATCCGCCGAGAGGTCAAGGCTCGAGCGTCGGATGCCGTCCGCCTACGATGCTGGTCCGCTCCACCGGGCACTCTGGAGGGGCGTGTTCCAGCGAGACTGCCGGAGCTCCGGCTCGCTCCCGCGCCGGGTCACCAAGGGAGACGGGCAGGAGTCGGAGGAGGAGGACCGCGGTCGGCTCACGCGTACCGATCGAGCGGAGGATCGGCTGAAGACACGGAAGGGGGCGAGGCTACTCGGGCCCGGCGAAGTGCCGGTAGAGCAGCCAGGTGGCGGCGGACGCCCCCAGGAGCAGGACGCCCGGGACCACGACGGTCCAGACCGGTCCCCCGATCGGTGGCTCGGCCGGAAGCCGCTCGTAGCCCCCGGTCACCTGGGCCACCGCGTCGGAGGCGGCGGACAGGAGCCCCGCGAGGGCGAGGACGGTCGCCCCGGACAACCGGCCGCGGTGGCCCGCCCGGCCTTCGGCGTCCCGACTCACGACTCGCCCCCCGTCGCCTCGTCCCCCGCACTCCCTCTCCCGCGCCCCCCTCCCTCCTCCCGCCTTCGCTTCCACCCGTACCAGGCCAGCGCCATCCCGACGAACGACGCCACGTAGGCGATACTCATGCCGATCACGGTGGCGAGCCCCTGGTCCATCAGACCGCCTCCCCACCCGACGGGCCCGCGTGGCCCCCCCCGCTCCCTTCCCCACCCCCGGGCACGGGCGCCCCCAGCGCTTCCGCCGCGTCGGTGGCGCGCTCCTGCCACCGGACCTGCCGCTCGAGGTCAGCCACGTACTGCGCCTGGCGGCTCTCGTACTCGCCCGATACGGCCCGTAGCTTGGGGTCGATGACCCAGTAGATCGCGAGGGTCCCGACCACGGCGATCCCGAGCATCGTGAAGCCGCCGGGCCGGAGCAGGAGCACGGCCGCGACCCCGACCATGAGGCATCCCATCACGACCGGGGAGAGGACGATGGCGATCCAGTCCTCCCGGCTCCACTCCTCGGCGGCCTCGGCGGTCCAGCTCCGCCTCACCAGGGGGAACACACCCCTGCTCGGGCCGCGCTCCCGGGGCTCCACCAGCCCGGCCTCCTCGGCCGCACGCCGGACCGGGCCCCACCACCCCAGGGGCCGCGTCTGGATCCAGAAGCGCACGAGGTGCTCCATGGGCTCGGGCTTCGTGAGGACGGTCACGGGGAGGAAGATCGCCGCCCCGAGCGCCATCAGCAGCCAGAACTGGAGGTAGTCGGGCAGGGGCGGGAAGACGCCGAACGCCGGGAGCACCCACACCACCAGCCAGGCGACGCCCAGGTTGGCCATCCAGCCGGCCAGATAGCCCCACGCGTTGAAACGCCACCAGACGACCTGGAGGATGTTCGGGAGCCACACCCCCGCCATCATGAGCCACAGCGCGAAGATCAGCCACTCGGTGATCTCCTGCATCATCATCCCGTAGAAGAACGACCCCACCAGGAGCACGGCCGTGGCCCACCGGCCCACCAGGACGAGCGTGCGCTCGTCGGCGTCCGGGCGGACGTAGCGCTGGTAGAGGTCCCGGGTGAAGTAGAGCGCGCCGAGGTTCAGGTGGCTTGAGATGGTGGAGAGATGGATGGCCAGGATCGCGGCGAAGAAGACGCCCACGAGCCCGGCCGGCAGCAGCTCGAAGCCCAGGCGGAACCACCCGAGCTCGTAGTCGGCCGCCTCCACGATGCCCGGCGCGAGGACGAAGAAGGCCAGGATGCTGGCGGCCCAGAAGCCGTTGCGGACCAGCGTGACGGCGCCGCCCGCCCAGATCCCGTAGGCGGCGTCGCGCACCGTGTGGGCCGATTGGATGCGCTGGGCCTCCGGGTACCAGTCGATGCTCGTCCCCATGCCGAAGCCCCCGACCACGGCGATGACCAGCATGGTCGCCCACCACGCCGCCGGGAAGTCGCCGCTGAAGAGCCCGGTGAAGTGGAAGGCGTCCAGCCGCCACGCCTCGCCCATGTCCACCAGTCGCTCGGTCAGCCCCGTGGGCCCTCCGGCCGCGGCGATGCCCACCATCGAGACCAGCACGATGGCGAAGACCGCGACGATCCCCTGGAGGAAGTCGCCCATCACCACACCCCAGTAGCCCGCCACCAGCGTGTAGGCGGCGGTCACCAGCGTCGGCACGATCAGGCCGACCCAGACGGGCCACCCGAACACCAGGGCGCCCACCTTGCCCATGGCCATCCCGACCCAGCCCAGGATGAACATGTTCATGAAGACCTGCCACCCGGCCATCCAGCCCCGGAGCAGCTCGGCCCCGAATCCGCTGAAGCGGATCGTCTGCCACTCGGCCTGGCTGTAGGCGACGGAGCGCCGGAAGATGCGCGCGCTGACGAACGCCCCCACGGCCGTCCAGGCCGTGAAGAAGGTGTACCACAGGCCGCGGAACCCGTGGCTGTAGATCACGCCCGTGATCCACATGGGCGTGTCGGTGGCGGTGTGCGTGCTGAACACGGACGACGCCGGGAGCCACCAGGGCAAGCGACGTCCCGCCAGGAAGAAGTCCGACTCGGAGCGGCGGGCCAGGCGATGGAAGAAGAACGCGCCCCCCACCATGAGGAGGAGGAAGGCGCCCGCCCAGAGCCAGTCGAGGGGACCGAAGGGGATCACGGGGGAGCAGTCTAGGTCTCCCGCGTCCGGGGGGCCAGGGTGGGGCGGCGGGGGCCCGTCACGCCGCGGGCGGCCGGAGCGTTCTACGGTGCGCGGCCCCTCGCCGCGCTCCATCGGCCCGAGACGAGCCCCGCACCCCTTGGAGACGGCCATGATCCGGAGAGCCCCGCCCGGGCCGGCGAGCCCGTGGACCGCCCCCCCCTCCCGGTCCGCGGCCGCCCTGGCGGCCGCCCTCGTGCTGGCCGGGTGCTTTCCCACCGTCAGGACGCCCCGCATCGACCCGGGCTACCACGTGGACGCCGGAGTGACCTGGGTGGGAGATCAGCGGCGGGACGAGAGGGCCCAGGGACCGGACTACATCGGCTACGTAGCGCCGTCGTGGGGGGTGAGCGAGCGGGTCGAGCTCGGCGTCCCGATCGGCTTCTACCTGGAAGAGGGATTCGAGAGCCTGGGGGACAGCGCCTTCTACGAGTTCGGGAGCGACCAGGCCCACCTCGTCGTGTGGCCGTACGTGAAGCTCGGGCTGCTCGACCCGGAAGGGCGCCACGACCTGGCGCTCTCGGCCCAGTCGGCCGCGGTCCTCCCGGCGAACGTGGGCCTCCACTACGGGGTCGAGCTCGATGGGTGGGAGCCGTACGCGGGCGTGACCTTCATCTTCTCCGGAGGGCCCGCCGGCGACGATCCGGCCGTGACGCGCTACCAGCAGGAGGAGCAGACCCTGACCCTGTTCTCCGCCGGCGCCACGTGGGGGGCTCGCGGGAAGCCCGCGGTGGAGATCGGGGTGCTCCGCAATCGCTTCCTGGACCGGGTACGGACCGGCGGTGACGAGGGTGGGAGGGTCGCGAGGACGGTCTGGGACCTGGCGGTGGCCGTGCGATTCCGCCTCTTCGGCCGGGGGCGGTGAGCGAGGATTCGAAGCGCATCGCAGCACGGCGGCAACCCGATGGACCGGGGCAGCGTGCAAGGCATGAGCTGACAACAGTTCCTTTCTTCCACGGAACTCCCGCAACATAATGCAGCGTCACCCTCCCTTTCGCAGGAGGGCTCTGATGCTCGACATCGACGACCGGCTGGAAGCCATCGTCGGAGAT
>JASFUL010000181.1:0-9558 GCA_050050315.1 Gemmatimonadota bacterium | reverse complement strand
GGTGCTGCTGACGGGGCTGCTCTTCGAGAGCGACAACCTGGGCATCGACGCGTTCCTGAGCTTCTCGACGAACGACAACGAGCTGGTCTCGTTCAACGGGGCGCGCGTGGAGCAGGTGTTCGGCTCGTTCGCCGACGTGCAGCGTCACCGGGAGGGCTACCCCCTCGGGGCGTTCTGGGCGGTCGACGTCGAGCGGGACGCGAACGGCGACGTCGTGCTGCGGGACGACGACGGCAACATCACCACCGACCCGGCGCTGGGCGATCCGACCGTGCTGAGCAGCTGCCGGTGGGCGCCGGACGACCCGACGTGGGACCGGGACGAGGAGTGCGACGACATCTACATGGGTCCGTCGGTTCCGACCCGTGAGGCGTCGTTCGGCACGACCTTCACGGTGTTCAACGACCTGCGGATCTCGACGCAGTTCGACTACCGGGGCGGGCACTACCAGTGGTGCGCCATCTGCTCCATCAACAGCCGCGTCGACCGGAACACGTGGGACATCAACACGGGCGGCACGCCGCTGAACCCGGACGTGTCGGCGGCCGACGTCGAGGCGCTGCGGTCGCTGCAGACGAAGAGCCACATCAGCAAGGCGGACTTCCTGAAGTTCCGTGAGCTGTCCGTGACGTACAGCCTGCCCCCGTCGGTGACGCAGTACATCCCCGGGGGAGCCCAGTACGACATCACGGTCGCCGGGCGGAATCTGGCGATCTGGACGAAGTACGAAGGCAAGGGCGACCCGGAGGTGCAGTTCAATCCGAACAACACGTTCACGATGCTGGACTACGCCTCGACGCCGCAGACGCGTCGTCTGTCGGCCTCCGTCCGCGTCCGGTTCTGAGGAGGCGCACGATGCTACGTACAATGAGGACATGGACGAGGCTGTGCGCCCTGGGGACCGTTCTGGTGCTCGCCTCGTGCAACCCCGACGAGCTGCTCGAGGTCGAGAACCCGGACGAGATCCAGATCGACCGGCTCGACGACATCAGCCTGCTCGACGTGCAGCTCAACGGGGTGATGGACCAGTTCTACGGGACGTATTCGTCCCCCGTGCTGGAGTACGGCAACTACGCGACCGACGAGGTGCTGACCGGGCTGAACTGGGAGGACTACGCCCGGGTCAACCAGCGGATCATCAGCTACCTGGAGGGGCCGACGGCCGGCATCTTCGAGGGGCTGAGCCGAGGGCTCCGGATGGGGCACGACCTGGCGGAGCGCATCCGGGGCTGGCAGTCCCAGTACCCGGAGCGTGATCTGGACGAGGAGCTGGCCACGGCCCTGGTGTTTGCGGGCTACAGCGCGACCGTGCTGGCGGAGTACACCTGCCAGTCGGTGATCTCGCCGGATCCGGACGATCCCAGCGGCACGGTGCTGTCGCAGCTCGAGACGTTCGAGGCGGCGCTGCCGTATCTGCAGGAAGGGCTGAGCGTGGCCCAGAGCGCGGGAGCCACCGACCTGGCGAACCTGGCCCGTGTGGGGCTCGCCCGTGCGCACCTGGGCCTGGGGAACTGGCAGCAGGCCGCCGACGCGGCCGGCGCGGTGACGGCGGGCTTCGAGTGGTGGATCCCGTTCGTGGACATCTCCGGCGGTCGCAACCCGCTCCAGGGCACGAGCCACGGCGGGAACTTCACGCTGGGCATCCACCCGTCGTTCACCGGGGTCCATCCGAGCTTCGACGGGACGGGCTTCGAGTTCCGGGACGACGACGTGATCGCGCCGCAGACGGATCCGCGCATCCAGCACGAGATCACGGACGCGACGGGCCACAACGCGCTGACCCGGCTCTACAAGCTGTTCCAGGGGCTGCGCTACGCCGAGTACACCGGCCAGACCATCGCGCCGGCGTCGGCGGAGTGCCCGGACTGCACGGGGACCGACCACTCGGACATGCCGCTGATCGCGGAGTACGACACCAACGTCCTGCTGGCCGACTACCTCGAGGCGCGGCACCACTACTTCGAGGCGATGGCCCAGATGGGGAGCGGCAGCGCGGACGTCCTCGCGTTCGTCAACGAGCGTCGCGCCGTCGGCCACCAGCCGCCGGTGACGCTGTCGGGCGAGGCGCTGGTCACGGAGCTCCGCAACCAGCGGGCGAAGGACCTGTTCATGGGCGGGTTCCGGATGGGCGACCTGCGCCGCTGGACGCGCTTCGATCCAGGCAACGGGCCGTTCGCGGGCGGGAGCTACTTCCCCACCGGCACGCACCCCAACACCCAGTGGGGCAGCTACGGCGAGTGGACCTGCTTCCCGATCCCCCTCTCGGAGTACGAGGGGAACTCGAACCTCGCGAGACCCATCGATCCCAACCAGCCGCCGGGCATCTGACCGGCGCCCGCCCGGTGACCGGCGGGGGTTCTCGACCCGCCGGCACCGCGACGGAAGTATGACCCTCGGGGGTGGTGGGCCGGCCGGCCCGCCACCCCCTCGCGCAGGCGCGACGGCCAGGCCAGATCACCACGCCCGACCACCGGGTGGGGGTTCGGCCGACCCGCAAGAGTGGAACACGGGTCGCGTATGTAGTTAACAGCCAAGTAGACCGTCCTATCATCGGCCCGAGCCGGACGGCGTTCGAACGATGTTCCCGAGACCCATGCGGAATCCAGCCAACCGAGATTACGTCCCGCCACCGCCCAGGCCGGGAGCCGGAGCCCTCCTGGCAGTCCTAGGCCTGCTCGCTCTGACGCAGCCGCATCCCGCGGACGCCCAGCGCCTCCAGGGGCGACTCCTGGACATGGATTCGAACGAGCCCCTCGTCGCGGGACTCCTCACGCTGCGGGGGGCCGACGGTGCGACGGTGGCCATGACCTACAGCGACGAGAACGGCGAATGGGGCTTCGATCTCCCCCGCCCCGGGCTGTACTACGTCGTGGCCTCCCGGATGGACTACGAGCCGTGGATGGCGGGTCCCGTGGAGGCAAAGGACGGCCAGTTCCTCGAGTCGGTCTTCCACCTGCGACAGAAGCCCATCGAGCTGCCCGGAATCGAGGTCTCGGTGGCGGCCGTTCGCCGGCATCTCCAGCGGGCCGGGTTCTATGAGCGCCAGCGCGCGAACTTCGGCTACTTCATGACGCCGACCGACATCCAACGGGTCCAGGCGTCCCGCTTGACCGACCTGCTCCTCAGGGTCCCCGGCGTGAGACTCGTTTCCATGACCAGCGGCTCGGTCGGTGGGAGGTACGTGGTGCTCCGCGGGAGCAATCTCTCCCAGGGGGGGACGTGCCGGCCCCGGGTGTTCGTGGATGGGCTCCTCTACGCGCTGGGGGACTCGCACGCCAGGCGGATGGACGAGGAAGACCGGGCGACCGAGACGCCGGAGGAGGTGGTACAGCGCGTGGACCAGGGGCTCAGCCTGGACGACATCGGTCCGACCCGGGACATCGCGGCGATCGAGGTCTACCGGAGCGGCAGCCAGGTTCCCGTGCAGTTCGGGGGGACCAGCGTGGAGACGCTGTGCGGGGTGATCGTGGTCTGGACGCGACAGGGGGTGCGCCGGGGACGCTGACCGCGCGTGGCCCGGACGGCGTCGGCATGCGGGCCGTGCGGGTCCCCCGGTGGGTCGAGGTCGCAGGGAAGCTGCAATCGGGCGACGGAGGAGGACGATGCACGGATTCCGATACGTGTCGCTGGTCCTGGGAACGCTCGTATTCCACGCCTGTGCCTCGCGTCCGTCGGACGGGAGGGGGCGGGCACAGCCGCCTCCGCGCTGGGTCGAGGGAGGGACCGGCGTTTCGCTGCAGATGAGCGGCAACGGGTCGGTGGCCGAGACGACCGTGGTGGTGGGCCCGGACCAGGCGTGGCACGTCCTCCCGGAGGTGTACGACGCCCTCGGACTCGGCGGGGCCGTCACGGACGCGGTCGGGCGGTCGTTCGGGAATCCGGAGGTCACGTCGAGGACGCTGGCGGGCTCCAGGACCGACTCGTTCTTCCGGTGCGCCAACGAGGGCGCCGGACCCTCGGCGGTGAATCGTTTCCGCATCCGCTTCTCCATCACCACCACCGTCGCCGCGGCGGAGGACGGGACCACGCGCCTGACCACCGACGTGGTGGCCACGGGCCGGCCCTGGGAAGGCACGAGCTCGGGCGCGGTGATCTGCGCGTCGAAGGGGACGCTGGAAGCGGCGATCGAGCGGGGCGTCCTCGAGCGAGCGGGCTCCGGAGGGTGATCCGGGCGAGGGCGGGCGCCCCCCCCGCCCGGCCGCCGCACCGCATCCCCCGAATCGGGGGGCGTTCAGCCGCCGCGCCCCCGGTGGGTCCAGAGGACCACCACGCCGCAGCCCGCGTTGGCGCCGTGGAACTGGGCGGGGATCTCGGCGGGTGACCGGTACACCTCGATGGCCGCGACGTCGGGAGCGGCGACGTATTCGTCGAGGAACGCCGGGACGCCGCCCCCGGGCGACATCAGGTGGTGGTCGAGGTAGACCATGGGCCAGCAGATCCCGTTCAGCTTCTCCCCGCTACGGAAGTAGACGACGCGCCCCCCCGACCCCCACGCCGGCTCGAGGACCCGCGTGCCCGGCATCCGGAAGAAGAGGTCGGTGATCCGGTAGCGGTGCTGCTCGTCCAGCTCCTCGGGCGGCAGGTAGACCCCGAAGCCTCGCTCCATCCGCTCGTAGAAGCCTTCCATCTCCAGGTAGAAGCTCCTGCGCTCGGCCGTCACGACCACGGGCTCGAGCTCCAGCGCCTCCGGGACCATCCGGATCTCGAGGACCGACAGCTCGTCCCGGGTGACCTCCACCGCCTCGTCGGCCAGCGTGGCCCACCCGAGGGCCCGACTCGAGAAGAGGAAGCGTCCGGGCTCCGGCGTCTCGAGGCGGAAGAACCCCCGGAGGTTGGTGACGCCGGTGACGAGGATCCTCCCGGAGGGATCACGAAGGGACACGTCCGCCGAAGGAACCGGTCGGCCGGTCCCGGCGTCGACCAGCACGCCCTGGACTCCCTGCGCCCCCACCACGGCGACCGACTGCCCGGACCCGGGCGAGAGGAATCCGGGCGGTAGCTCGATCTCCAGGTCGAGAGCGCTGTGCGCCACGGCGTCGAACCCGACCTCCGCCGCGGCTCCGTCGACCCCCAGGAAGGACGCCCGCACGCGGACGGCCTCGTCCAGGGGCACCCCGCACGCGGTGTAGCGTCCCTCTTCGTCGGTCCGGACCTCGAACCACCGGTCGCTCGCCCGCACGACCGGCTCGGTCGCCTCCACCTCCTGCCACTCCACCCTCACCGTCGCCCCCGGGACCGGCTCCCCGGTCGTGGCGTCCCGGACGGTGCCCGACAGGACCGCGCCCCCCGTCTCCCCCTCCTCGACCCGGCACCGGGCCAGCGACAGCGACGCCGTCGACGGGACGGCGAGTCGGACCTCGGCCGTGTGCCCGGCCACGACCTCCACCTCCCGCCCCGTCACCTGGACGCCCAGGGAATCCAGGCGTGGATGATCGAAGACCGCCGTGAATACGCCGGGGGGGACCTCGTCCAGCACGAAGCGGCCACGGTCGTCGGTCGCGGTCTCGAACCCCACGCCCGAGAGCGCCACCCGAGCCCCCGCCAGCGGGATCGCCCGCGTGCTGTCCCACACCACCCCCCGGAGCGTGCCGCGCTCCGCCTTCACGACCGTCGCTCCGGCGGCGGACCTCACCTCGGTCACCTCACCTCCCGTCTCCCGGATCCCCACGACCCGGATCCCGGAGTCGCCCGCGCGGGCCATCGCCGGATCCCGTCCCAGGATGGGAGCGCGGATCCACCACCGGTCGACGATCCACGCCCCGTCCGGTGCGACGTCGAACTCCACCCGACCTCCCGCCACCCCCCTCGCCTCGGGGTACGGAGCCCAGGTGTAGCGGTACTCCAGGAAGCTCAGGCGGGCGGTCGCCTCGTCGAGCCACAGGGTACCCGCGACGTCGGGAACGTCGTGCCCCCCGGCCGGCTCGAACGCCAGCCCGATCGACCCCGGGCGTTCGGGCGAACGGGTCAGCCGGAGGCAGTGGGTGTCCAGGAAGGGATCCGAGAGCAGCACGTTGGCGTCGGGGGCGAAGTAGTCGTGACCCCCACCCTGCACCGGCCGGACGAACCCCCTCTCCGCGAGCTCCGCCGCAGGCAGGGTCGCGAACGCGGCCCTGCCCACGGCCTCGGACCGTCTCCGCTCCTCCCGCTCGACCCGCCTCGCGGTCCGGTCGAGGTCCCGCTCCCAGTTCGAGAGGACCAGGCGGTGGAGACCTTCGCGCTCCGCCCAGCTCTGCACCGTGAGCGCCTTCCGGGCCTCCTCCCACACCCGCGCCACCTCGGAGGCCTCGTCCGGCCTCAGTCGGCACCGTTCGTCCGCCTCCACGCGGATCCCCTCGAGCGGGACGGCGTGAACCGGCAGCGCCAGGAGGACCTGGCTGGACTCGCCGGGGCGGAGGGTGAAGGCGTTGCCGGTCCGGGTCTCCCTCCCGATCATCTCCGCCCGGATGCGCCAGGGCCCGGTTCCGGAGGGGGAGAAGAGGTGGCGGCCCGCCCGGTCGGTCAGGCCGCGGTCCACGATCCGGTCCCCTTCGGCCATCAGGACCACGAAGGCCCCGGTGATCGGCGCGGCGGACTCCGCTTCGGTCACCCGCACGAGAACGGTCTGCGCGGAGACGTCCGGCGGGAGCAGCAGGAGAAGTGTCGCGGCCAGCGCCGCGGGAACGTGTGGCTTCACGATGTCTCCTCCCTCGGGTGAAGCTCGCCCGCGGGGGTCCCCCCGAGTTATTCTACGGCGAGGTCCAGAAGCTCTTGCATCGGAGGTACGCCGTGCGCCCTCTCGCCCTCGTCCTCGCTTCGATTATGGTGGTCGGCTGCGCTTCCGGGAGTGGCTCCGACTCCGGTCCGAACCGCAGCCGCGACGTCATCACCGAGGCGGAGCTGGCGGAGCAGCCCAGTGGCACCGCGCACGACGCGGTGAGCCGCCTGAGGCCCGGGTGGTTGCGGAGCCGTGGCCGGACGATCGGCCAGGAGTCGCTTCCCCGCGTGTTCGTCGACGGGCGGGACTTCGGTCCCCTCGCGACGCTCAGCCAGTTCCGCATCGAGAACATCAGTGAGATCCGGTTCATCTCTGCCCGGGACGCCACCACCCGCTACGGTACGGGATACCCGGGGGGCATCATCGCCATCACGACGAAGGGGCCGGACGGGCCCATCCCGTGAAGTAACCTCGGGCCACGTCCCACACGCGCTCCCCGATGAGGGCGCCCATCGTCAGCGAGGCCTCGTTCCCCCTCCGGAAGTGGATGCCCCCGTAGAGCCGTGACATGCCCGCCTCCTCCGCGGCGGCGGTGAAGGTCGGCCAGCAGAGGGTGACCTCCGAGGCGGGCGCGAGCCCGGGCTCGGCCTTCGTCCAGCCGGCCGGGAAGCTGGCGCAGTCTCCGTACGCGTCGCTCCCGGTGAACCTCCGGAGCACCGTCGCCGCGGCCATGCTGAAGCCGCTGTGCCCGGACGTGTATTCGGCGAAGGGTGGGGTCCGGAAGTCCGCGCGCTGATACGGCACCCACCGGTCCGCAGCGATGATCCGCGTTCCCATCCCCGGCCCGGCCCAGCCCGGAATCTCCTCTCCCGCCTTCAGGTATCGCACGGCCGTGATGGGGCGCACGTAGTCGTACCGGACCTTGGCCGTCCAGACGGCGATGCCCGCGTCGAAGACCGCGTTGGCCACGAGGAAGAACATCTTCACGTCCTCCTCGAGCGAGTGACCGTCCCGTCTGGAGACGTACTGGGCGATGGTGTGCCAGTGACCGGGCGGAAACTCCGACGACGGACCGTCGGCCCAGTACTCGGCGATCACCTTCTGTTCGTCGGTCAGGCCGGCCTGCAGCTCGACGATCTCGTCGACCTGCCGCTCGAACTCGGCCGACCCCACCTCCGCGGGGGGCGGCGGCAGGAACTCGTCCCCGGAGACCATGGCGAACGGGGTCACGTATTGCCAGTGGGGGATGATCCACGTCTGGACGACCTTCTCCCCGCCGACGTCGTGGACGAGCGGCTGCCACCGCGACGGGTCGACGAGCCCGCCGACCCCGGGCTCGGTCGGGTCCAGGGGTCCGTTGACGGGGACGTAGCCGGTGTAGTCGGCGTACCCGTTCCGCCAGTTCGAGCCGTCGTCGGCCCGGGCCTCGAGGAGGGCCGCGGCCGCCAGATTCCCCACACCGGCCGGCGTGGACGGGCTCGTCGTGGCGTCGTCGGGGTCGTAGCCGAGCGTGGACACGAGATCCCGGAAGGCCCCGGCCCGGGAGGGGAAGAGGGTGAGGAGGACGCGGTAGGCCGCGAAGCTGACGGCTTCGGCCCCGTTCGCCGCCGTGCGCTCGGGGGGCGGCCTCCGCAGGGTCCCGCCGAGGCTCGTCCCGAGGGCGACGTCGTCGTACGCGGCCCATGCGTCGTACATGGCGGTGTGGACCAGGGCCAGGCTCCGGGCGTTCATCGGCGGCCCGTGCTTCAGCTCGCGGATCGACTGCAGGACGGCCTCGTCCCAGACCAGGGCGACGGTGTCGCGGGTCGCGTCCGTCTCCGGGCGGGTCGGGACGCCCTCGTCGCACGCCCCCATCGCGAGCGCGGCGAGGAAGAGCAGGGGGACGGCGAGGGCACCCGCGGACGGGCGTGGCATTCTGGCTCCGGGGACCGAGAGGGCGGGGAGCACGACTCTTCGTTGACTTGACTACACGCCGGCCGGCCTCCTGTCCAGGGGTGGCCTCGCCCCCGAGGCGCGCCGGGGCTGGCGGGGCGGCGCGTGGCGGGCCCGCCCGGACGCCGGTATCTTCTCCCGCCGCGCCTCACCCGCCCCGATCCAGCCGACCCCGGAGCTTTGGAGAGCCGTGACGAACACGCCGACGGGGAAGGGGACGGCCCCTGCCGTCCCGTCCGATCCGACCGACCGGATCCGAGAGAGCTACGAGGCTCTCCCCTATCCGGGCGGGCCCCACTACGGGAGCCATCCCGATTGCCTGGCCACCGTGGCCACGCTGCTCGGGCTGGCTCCGGCCGACGTCGAGCGGTGCCGGTTCCTCGACCTCGGCTGCGCCACCGGGGGCAACCTGATCCCGATGGCCGTGGCGCTGCCGGACAGCGACTTCGTGGGGGTCGACCTCGCGCCCGGACAGATCGCCCAGGGCCAGGAGGTCGTGGACGCCCTCGGCCTGACGAACGTGCGGCTCGTGGCGGCCGACCTGCGCGACTTCCGGGACGAGCCGGGCTCCTTCGACTACATCGTCTGCCATGGCGTCTACTCCTGGGTCCCCGAGGAAGTCCGCCGGTGCCTGCTCGACCGAGTGGCCGAGCTGCTGGCCCCGGGCGGGATCGCCATGGTGAGCTTCAACACCTACCCGGGCTCCCAGCCCCGGGACACCGTCCGGGGTCTCTTCCGCTTCGCGCTGGAGGAGGTACTGGCCCCGGGCGATCCGGTGGAGGCCGCCCGCTCCCTCCTGCGCATCCTCCCCAAGGCGTTCGAGGGGGTCGAAGGCGACTTCGCCCGGCAGCTGCGCGGCGTCGCCAAGGAGCACGTGGACGGGACGGCCCACTATCTGGGTCACGAGTTCCTGGAGGAGGTAAACGAGCCGT
>JASFUL010000180.1:0-9560 GCA_050050315.1 Gemmatimonadota bacterium | reverse complement strand
TCTCCAGGGTCCGACGAAGGAGCTGCTCGTCGTCTACCACTACGAGACGTGACGGTCTCAAGCGCGGATGCCTCCCTCCGGAGCCCGGCCGCCCGCGGTGCGGGCCGACCCGGCAGACCCTCGATCGGGGCTTCCTCCGGGATACCGATTCCCGGGAGGGAGCCGCGGCCTCCCTCTCATGCGAGGAGGTGCGGGGAAGGGTAGCAGCAGCCGTGCCGGGCCCACGTCGAACGTCATTCCGGCAACAAAGGCGCAGAACGACGGCATCTTCGGAGCTCTCCTCCGGGAATCCTCACACAGCGCTGACGGCCGGTGTGTCTCGGCGCCGCGACGTCCGTCGTATCCATGCATCACTCTCTCCGGTCTCGGACGAGTCGGGTGCCGGTCTCGTTGGCGTCGGGATCTCCCGGGCGTGCCGTGCGGAGGGGTGGGCGCCGGGCCCACCGGCTCCACCCCATGACAGAACGCCCTCCTCGACCCACTTTGGGGCTCCTTATCCAAGGTGGACACGGTGAGAACGCCATGGCAACGCTGTTGATCAAGGAGCGCTTCGACGTCCCCGCGCCTCCCGATCTCGTCTTCGCCCTGCTGGTGGACCCGGAGCGGGTCGTCGTCTGTCTCCCGGGAGCTGCCCTCGAGGAGAGCGAGGACGAGCGCACCCACCGGGGGACCGTCACGGTCAAGATGGGGGCCGTGACGGTCTCGTACCGGGGAACCATGGAGTTCGAGGAGGTGGATGAAGCCGCCCGCCGCGTCCGCGTGAAGGGGACGGGGAGGGAGAAGTCGGGGAGCGGTTCGGCCCGCATGACCATGACGGGCCGGGTGGAGGCGACCGAGGACGGATCCACCGTGACCGTCGACGCGGAGGTGGAGGTCGCGGGCAAGATCGTCCGCTTCGGCCGCGGCATGATCCAGCGAGTGAGCCGGGAGATCTTCCGCGATTTCGCCTCGTGTCTCGCCGAGAGGGTCCAGCCCGAGGAGGACCCGGAGGCGGTTGGGCGGGAAGAGGCGACCGGCGGGGGCGGAACGGAGGAGGGAGCCCCGGCGGCCCGCGCCTTTCCCCTCCTCCTCCGTGCCCTGCGGGGATGGCTCCGGGACGTGGTCGCGACGCTCACCGGACGGAAGCGCTGACCCTCGGCCCCGGGCCCCGGTCTTCCTCCTCGAGGCGCTCCAGGGCCCGCCCCAGCTCTTCCAGGCTGCGCAGGTCGTGGACCGGGAGGAACGCGTCCACGTGGGGCAGCATGGCGCGGATGCCCGCGGCCTTCGGCTCGAACCCCTCCCAACGGAGGAGCGGGTTGAGCCAGAGCAGGCGCCTGGACCCCCGGCGGAGGCGCTCCGTCTCCCGTTCCAGCCCCGCGCCCACGTCCCGATCCAGCCCGTCGGTGATCAGCAGCACCACCGCGCCGCGGCTCAGGACGCGCCGGCTCCAGGCGCGGTTGAACCGGGCGAGCGAACGCCCGATGCGGGTGCCCCCGGACCAGTCGTTGGCCTCCCGTCCGACCCGCTCGAGCGCCACGTCGACGTCCCGCTCGCGGAGAGAGCGCGTCACGTTGGTCAGGTCGGTCCCGAACAGGAAGGTGTGCACGCGGGGACGGTGCCGGGTGAGGGCGTGCAGGAAGCGGAGCAGCATCCGGCTGTACGCCTCCATGGAGCCCGAGACGTCCACGAGCGCCACCAGGGGCGGCGGCCTCCGCGACCGTGACTTCCACCGCAGAGGCACGTGGGCGCCGCCTCCCCGGAGGCCGGCCCGGAGCGACGCCCGCAGATCGACGCGACTTCCCCTGGGGTCGGGCCGGAAGCGGCGGGTCGGGAGCCGCCGGACGCCGAAGCGCATCCGTTCGATGGCGGCCCGGGCCTCGGCCAGCTCATCGGCCGACATGGCGGCGAAGTCCCGCGTCCGGAGCCCCTCCCGGGCGGAATAGGCGGCCCCGACCCGGGCGTCTCCAGCCGCGTCCGGGGGCTCCGGACGGGCCTCCGCCTCGCCCAGGGCCTCCGCCACGCGGCGCGCCCCGGGGGCGGGCCGGCGGTCGGCGTCGGACAGCCGGGAGGCCGAGAGCATCTCCCGGACGGCCTCGGGGGTCCGTTCGGCCTCCCGCCAGAACCGCTCGAAGGCGAGCCGGAACACCTCCCGGTGCTCGCGACGACGGACGAAGACCGCGTGAAGCGCCCAGTAGAAGTCGGAGCGTCGCGTGACGTCCACCACCTCGAGGGCGCGGGCGGCGTCCACGACGCTGGCCGGGCCCACGGGGAGCCCGGCGCGGCGGAGGACGCGGGCGAATCGGACCACGTGGGCGGGGAGGTTGCCCGCCCCCCGCCCCCCCCTCACACCGCCCGCTCCCGCTCCACCTCCCTCAGGGTCCGTCGGGCCACCTCGCCCCGCACCCGCCCGAGGTCGTCCTCGTACTTGAGGAGGACCCCCAGGGTGTCGTCCACCAGCCGGTCGTCGAGGGCGGTCCGGTCGAGCGCGAGAAGCGCGCGGGTCCAGTCCAGCGTCTCCGCCACGCCGGGAACCTTGAACAGCTCCATCTCCCGGAGCTTCTGGACGAAGGCGACGATCTGGCGGGTCAACCCCTCGCCGGCGGCCGGAATGCGCACGCGCACGATCTCCAGCTCACGCTCGAGGGCCGGGTAGTCGATCCAGTGGTAGAAGCATCGCCGTTTGAGCGCGTCGTGGATCTCGCGCGTCCGGTTCGAGGTGATGACCACCACGGGAGGGCGCTCGGCCCGGATCGTGCCGAGCTCGGGGACCGTGATCTGGAAGTCCGAGAGCACCTCCAGGAGGAACGCCTCGAACGGCTCGTCGGTGCGGTCGAGCTCGTCGATGAGGAGGACCGGGGGGCCCTCCGGGTGGGGCTCCAGCGCCTCCAGGAGGGGCCGCTCGACGAGGAAGTCGCGGCTGAAGATGTCCCGGTGGAGGCGCGCGCGGTCGACCTCGTGGGTGGCTTCCGCGATCCGGATCTCGATCATCTGGCGGGGATAGTTCCACTCGTAGACCGCCGACGCCACGTCGAGGCCCTCGTAGCACTGGAGCCGGATGAGCCGCCGTCCCATCGTGGAGGCGAGGACCTTGGCCACCTCGGTCTTGCCGACGCCCGCCTCTCCCTCGAGGAAGAGCGGCCGCTCGAGCGTCAGCGCCAGGAAGAGGGCGGTGGCGAGGCCGCGGTCCGCGACGTAATCGCCCGTGGAGAGCAGCTCGAGAGTCTCGTCGACGGACGCCGGCGCGAGCAGGCTCACGGCCCGAGCCGCCGATACCACGCGGGGGTCCCCCCCCGACTCATGCATCGCTTCACGCGCGGGGCGGCGCCAGGGCCGGAGGGGACGAGCGGGTCTAGGCGCACTCCGCCACGGCCCGCCGGGCCATCACACCCACGAGATGCGCCCGGTATTCGGCCGACGCGTCGCCGTCGTCGAGCAGGTCGGTCGCGTCGATCTCCACGTCCTCGATCGCCTCCGGACGGAAGTCCTCGGCCAGGCGTCGCTCCATCTCCTCGACCCGGAAGACGCCCGGCCCCGCCCCGGTGACCGCCACCCGCGCCTCTCCGCCCGTCCGGGCGACCATCACGCCCGCCAGGGCGAACAGGGACGCCGGATTGGGGAACTTGGCGTAGGCCGCGCAGTCGGGGACCGGGAAGTGCACCGCGGTGATGATCTCGTCGTCCTCGAGAGCGGTGGCCCACATGCCGAGGAAGAACTCGGCCGCGGGGATCCGCCGGCGGTCCGTGATCACCGTGGCCTCGAGCGCCACGAGCGCCGCCGGATAGTCCGCCGCGGGGTCGGCGTGGGCGACGGAGCCGCCGAGGGTCCCCCGGTTCCGGACCTGGGGATCGCCGATCCGCTCGGCCATCTCCGCGAGGCCGGGGAGGGTCTCGCGGACCAGGTCGGACTCGGCCACCTCGGTGTGGGTGCTGCCGGCGCCGATCGACACGCCGTCGCCCTCCCGGCGGATGCCCTGGAGCTCGGCCAGCCCGCTCAGGGACACGACGTCGCTGGGCTCGGCCAGGTCGAGCTTCATCAGCGGGAGCAGGCTCTGGCCGCCGGCCATCAGCTTGCCGCCTCCGTTCGCGGCCCGGAGGCGCTCGCGGGCCTCTTCGAGGGAGCCCGGACGGTGGTACTCGAAGTCCCTCATGACGACCTCCTCATGGCCCGCCACACCTTCTCGGGGGTGGCCGGCATGTCGATGTGGTCGACGCCGTAGTCCTTCAGCGCGTCCACCACCGCGTTGATGACCGCCGGGGGCACGCCGATGGAGCCCACCTCCCCCACGCCCTTCACACCCAGCGGGTTGTGCGTGCACAGGGTGGTGTTGTGCCCGAGCTTGAAGGAGGGGAAGTCCGCGGCCCGGGGCATCGTGTAGTTCATGTACGAGCCCGTCAGCAGCTGTCCGCCCTCGTCGTACCGGCACTCCTCCAGCAGGGCCTGCCCGATGCCCTGGGCGAGGCCGCCGTGCATCTGGCCGTCGACGATCATGGGGTTGATGATCCGGCCCACGTCGTCGACGCAGGTGACGTCCACCACGTCCACGGCGCCCGTCTCGGGGTCGACCTCGACCTCGACCACGTGGGTTCCCGCGGGGAAGGTGAAGTTCTTGGGATCGTAGAACGCCGTCTCCTCGAGCCCCGGCTCGAGATCGTCGGGGTAGTCGTGCGGGACGTAGGCCGCCAGCGACACCTCGGCCAGCGCCTTGGCGCGGTCGGTCCCGGCCACGCGGAACTCGCCGGCCTCGAACTCGACGTCCTCCTCGGCCGCCTCGAGAAGGTGGGCCGCGATCTTTCTGCCCTTGGCGATGACCTTGTCCACCGCGTTGGCGATCGCCGAGCCTCCCACCGCCAGCGAGCGGGAGCCGTAGGTTCCCATCCCGAACGGCACGTCCCGGGTGTCGCCGTGGACGATCTCCACGGCGTCCACGTCCAGGCCGAGCTTGTCCGCCACGATCTGCGCCATGGTGGTCTCGTGCCCCTGGCCGTGGCTGTGGCTGCCCGTGTACACCGTCACGCTGCCCGTGGGGTGGACCCGGACCTGCCCCACCTCGTACAGCCCGGCGCGCGCCCCGAGGGCGCCCGCGACCTGGGACGGCGCCAGACCGCACGCCTCTACGAAGGTGCTGAGGCCGATGCCGCGGAGCCTGCCCCGGCTCTTCGCCTCCGCCCGGCGTTCCTCGAACGTGTCCCACCCCGACATCTCGAGCGCCTTGTCCAGCGTGCCGTCGTAGTCGCCCGCGTCGTACTCGAGGGCCACCGGCGTCTGGTAGGGGAAGTCGCGGATGAAGTTCTTGCGGCGGATCTCCACCCGGTCCAGGCCGAGCTCGCGGGCCGCCTTCTCGACCAGCCGCTCCAGCACGAACGCCGCCTCGGGCCGTCCGGCGCCCCGGTAGGCGTCCACGGGCACCGTGTGGGTGAAGATCGCCTTCACGTTGGCGTAGATGGCCGGCGTCGCATAGGCCCCCGCGAAGAGCGTCGCGTAGAGGTAGGTGGGCACCGACGGCCCGAAGGTGCTCAGGTACGCCCCCAGGTTGGCCAGCGTGTCCACCTTCAGACCCAGGAAACGCCCCTCGCCGTCCAGCGCCAGCTCGGCGTGGGTGACGTGGTCCCGGCCGTGGGCGTCGGACATGAAGGACTCGCTCCGCTCGGCCGTCCACTTGACCGGGCGCCCCACCCGCTTCGCCGCCCAGGTGACGATCACCTCCTCTGCGTAGTGGAAGATCTTGGAGCCGAAGCCGCCCCCCACGTCGGGGCTCACCACGCGCAGCTTGTGCTCGGGGATCCCCATGACGAAGGCCCCCATCAGGAGCCGGATGACGTGGGGGTTCTGGCTCGTGGTGAAGAGCGTGTGGCCGTCCGAGGCGGCGTCGTACTCGCCGATGGCCGCCCGGGGCTCGATGGCGTTCGGGATCAGCCGCTGATTGACCAGGTCGAGGGCCACGACGTGCTCGGCCTCCTCGAAGGCCCGGGCCGTGGCCTCGGCGTCGCCGATCTCCCAGTCGAAGCAGAGGTTGCCGGGCGCCTCGTCCCAGACCTGGGGAGCGCCGTCCTCGACCGCCTCCCGGACCGACGCCACGGCGGGCAGCGGCTCGTAGTCCACCTCGACGAGCTGCGCCGCCGCCCGTGCCTGCGCCTTCGTCTCCGCCACGACCAGGGCGACCTGGTCCCCCACGTGGCGGACCCGGTCCACCACCAGCGGCGGATGGGCCGGCTCCTTCATGGGCGAGCCGTCACGGCTGTGGATCTGCCAGCCGCAGGGGACCCCACCGACCCCGTCGTCCGCCATGTCCCGGCCGGTCAGCACCGCCACGACCCCCGGTGCGGCCTCGGCCGCGGCGGTGTCGATCCCCCGGATGCGCGCGTGGGCCTCGGGGGAGCGGACAATGAAGCCGTACGCCTGTCCGGGGCGGTTGAGGTCGTCGACGTAGCGCCCCTTCCCGGTGAGGAAGCGGGCGTCTTCCTTTCGCCGGACCGGAGCCCCGATGCCCGTGCCGTTCCCGCCCGTCGCGCCGCTGCCGTTCTCGCTCATGGCCGCCTCCTCACCCGGTCGACACGGGCGACGCGTCCGCCGCGCCCGCACCCATGGCTCTCGCACCCGCCTGCACGGCGCGGACGATGTTGTGGTAGCCGGTGCATCGGCAGAGGTTGCCCTCCAGCCATTCCCGCACCGTCGCCTCGTCCGGATCGGGGTCGCGACGGGCCAGGTCGAGGGCACTCATCACCACGCCCGGCGTGCAGTAGCCGCACTGGAGTCCGTGGTGCTCCCTGAACGCCTCCTGCATGGGGTGCAGCCCCCCGTTGCCGACGCCTTCGATGGTCGTGACGTCGGCCCCGGCGACCTCCACCGCGAGGGTGGTGCAGCTCTTGATCGACCGTCCGTCGACGAGGACGGTGCAAGCGCCGCACTGGCTGGTGTCGCAGCCGACGTGGGTTCCGGTGAGGCCGAGCTTCTCGCGGAGGAGCTCGACCAGGAGCGTGCGGGCCTCGACGTCGGTGTCGACGTCGCGCCCGTTGACCCTCAGGGAGACGGGAGGCATGGCGAACCGGGGCTGTGGGGGAGGTTTCCGATATGTGGGGGCGTACGAGGCCGGATTGCCACAGTGCGGGGCGCACCGGTCGGGGTCAAGTGAGAGCCCCGCGTAGGCGGCGGTCCCTGAACGCTCGACGACCCTGGCGTGTCCACGGGACAGACGCCCATGGTCCCCACCCCGTCGCAGCCGCGCCGGCGACCGGAGCATCGATCCGGATGATCCCGACGCCTCCAGCGAAGCTCGCCCTCGCCCTCCTGCTCCTCCGGGTCCCGTCGCTGTCCGCCCAGGACGGGAACGAGGCCGGAGCCGGAACGCCCCCGGACGTGCCGGTCGTCGAGGCCGCCGTCGCGCCCGACGGCATCACCCTGGACGGCCGGCTCGACGAGGCGGCCTGGCGGACTGCCTCTCCCGTCACCGCCTTCACGCAGAACGACCCCGAGGAGGGGCGCCCCGCGAGCCAGCCCACCGAGGTCCGCTTCCTCTACGACGACCAGGCGCTGTACGTAGGGGCGGCGCTCCACGACGACGGCCCGATCTCGAGCCGGCTGGGCCGGCGAGACGCGTGGCTGCAGGACTCGGACTGGTTCTCCATCGCCCTGGACAGCTACCACGACAACCTGACCGCCTACCGCTTCATGGTGAACCCGGCGGGGGTCCGGAGCGACGAGATCCTCACCGCGGCCAGCTTCCGTGGGGACGACTCGTGGGATCCCGTGTGGGAGGTGGAGACGCGGGTGGAGGACTCGGGGTGGGTCGTGGAGATGCGGATCCCCTTCAGCCAGCTCCGTTTCAGCCCCGAGGCGTCCCAGGTCTGGGGCGTCCAGCTCGAGCGCACCATCGCCCGCCGGCAGGAAGAGGCGGTCTTCGCCTTCACGCCGAAAGCGGAGCGGGGAGGGATCGCGGAATACGGGCACCTCGTGGGACTCCGGAGTCTCGACCGGGGCCACCCCCTCGAGCTCATGCCCTACGCCGTGGGACGGGCCGAGTTCGTCCCGGTGGACCGGCCGGACGACGCGCCCTTCGACGATCCGTACCGGGACGGCTCGGACTTCTTCGGCAACGTCGGCGTCGACCTCAAGTACCGTCTGGCGTCCAACCTGACCCTCGACGCCACGGTGAATCCCGACTTCGGACAGGTGGAGCTGGACCCGGCGGTGGTGAACCTCACCGCCTACGAGACGCGCTTCGACGAGCGGCGGCCGTTCTTCGTGGAGGGCAGCGATATCTTCCAGTTCGGCGACGGCGGCGGCTTCGGCGGGGGCACGCAGCTCCTCTACTCCCGCCGCATCGGCGCGGCGCCCCGCTGGAGCGGCCCGGACGAGGCGGTCTACGAGGACGTGCCCGAGGCGGCCACGATCCTCGGGGCGGCCAAGCTGACGGGCCGCACGGCAGGTGGGTGGACCGTGGGACTCCTCGAAGCCGTCACGGGCGAGGAGACCGCCCGCTTCGTGCGGGCCGACGGCAGCGAGGGAGAAGCGACGGTCGCGCCGCTCTCCAACTACCTGGCCGGGCGCCTGCAGAGGAACCTCCGCGAGGGGCGGACGACGATCGGGGGAATGGCCACGGCGACCCACCGGGACGTAGGCGGCTCGCCGCTGGCCGCGGAGCTGCGGTCGTCGGCGTACACCGGCGGCGTGGATTTCCGCCACGAGTGGGCGGACCGGGCGTGGTCGCTGTCGGGCTACCTGGCCGGCAGCCGCGTCGCGGGCGACGCCGAGGCCATCGCCGACGCCCAGACTTCGTCGGCCCGCTACTTCCAGCGGCCCGACGCGTCGCACCTCGACTTCGACCCCACGGCCACGGCGCTCTCGGGCTACACCGCCAACCTGGAGCTGAGCAAGGAGGCCGGCCTGCACTGGCGCGGACGGGCGGAGCTGTCGGCGACGAGCCCGGGCTTCGAGGCCAACGACCTCGGCTTCCAGCGCGACGCCGACCGGGTCGAGGCCGACCTGTCGGTCGAGTACGTCGAGAACCGACCGGGCTCCCTCTTCCGCGAGTGGAGCGTGCGGGTGGGCCCCGACGCGACGTGGACGTTCGGGGGCGAGTACCTGGGTACGGGCGTCCGTACGGAGCTCCGGGGCGAGCTCCTGAGCTACTGGGGCGGCGAGGTCGGCTTCTCCCGGGACTTTCCCGGATACGACGACCGCCTGACCCGCGGGGGTCCCCTGGCGAGGGAGCTGGCCGGCAACCGCGCCTCGGTCCGGTTCTCGAGCGACTCCCGGAAGCCGTGGACGGTCGAGGCCGACGCGTCGGTGGACCGGGACGAGGCGGGAGGCGACGAGGTCGAGCTGGAGCTGGAGCTCGAGATCCGCCCCTCCCCCGCGGTGAGCCTCTCCCTCGGGCCCACGTGGAGCCGGGAGCGCTCGACGTCTCAGTACCTCGGCTCGGTCGAGGACCCGCTCGCGGCCTCCACGTTCGGCCGGCGCTACCTGTTCGCGTCGCTGGACCAGACGACGCTGTCTCTCGACACGCGTCTCAACGTCACCTTCCGTCCCGGCCTCACCCTCGAGGTCTACGCCCAGCCGTTCCTGGCCAGCGGTGCGTTCGACGG
>JASFUL010000179.1:0-9567 GCA_050050315.1 Gemmatimonadota bacterium | reverse complement strand
CCGGCGTGGCCGGCCCGGGGCGCGAGCAGAGCCCGGCGTCGACGGCCTCCGGACGCCTCGAGCCGGGGGGATGGGCCGCCGCGCCCGCGACGCCCTCCTCCATCCCTCCGTGGCACTGGAGGCACCGGCGCCTGTAGTGGTCCTCGGCGAGGGCCTCCGCCGGCCGGTGAGGGTCGTGGCACGTCGAGCAGGTCATCTCGCTGGATCGGTAGCAGGCGCTGCGGGCCAGGCGGAGGGGGTGGGAGTCGATCCCCACCCACTCGGGGTCCCGCAGCTGCTCCTCGGGGACGAAGACGGTGCGGTTCTCGCCCAGCTCCTGGCCCGGCCGGAAGGTGGTCGGATCCTGCCCCTCCCCGAACACCATGATCCCCGCGAGGTGGCACTGCTGGCAGTCGGCCAGCCGGGCACCCCTCGGCAGGCGCGCCGGATTGACGATGGTCGTGTCCCGGCCGGAAGGCCCGACACCCCCGCCCCCGGCACGGCGCAGGGCGACGTGGTCGCCACCCGGACCATGGCACCGCGCGCAGTCGATCCCGTCCGGCACCCGATCGTAGTGGTTCTGCGTCCCGGGGGTGTGGTCGGCGACCCCGTTGTGACACGTCATGCACGACAGGTTGATCTTCCGGCCGAAGCGGTCGTTGGCGTCCTCGTAGCCGGGGCTCATGTCCCAGACCCCCCGCTGCACGTACCAGGTGAGGGGCATCTCGGTGACGTATCCCCCCGTGTCCAGCAGGTAGGACCGGGTCGCGTTCCCCGAGCCGATCACCCGGGACGCCGCGTGGACCCGCTCGTGGACGACGTCGCCGGCCGAATCGGTTCTGAGCTCCCGCTGGAAGAGGGTGTCGCCACGGGCGAAGGCCACGTAGTGGAGGTCGGTGGCGGCGTTGTAGACGGGGGAGGGATCGGAGACGTCCTCCGGTGCGTCCCGGCCCCGGAACACCGATACGGAGCGGTGGTGGTTCGTGCGGTGGAAGGACTCGACGAGGTCCGCGTGACAGGACACGCATGCGGTGTCCCCGACCGCGACCGCCCCCGCGGCGGCCGCGGGGGAGCCGCTACCCGCCGGGACGCCCGTTCCGGCCGGCTCCACCCTCGACGAGTCGGCCGAATCGGCCGGCTCGGCGCAGCAGGCGACGAGGAGGAGGGCCAAGAGGGAAAGGAGGCCCGGGATCCGGCTCAAGGACACGTCACCATCGGGTGTAGACCTCGAGCACCCCGTTGCCGCTCCCGGCGCCGAAGAGGTTTCCGGCCTCGATGGGGCGGTAGAGGATCAGGCGGTCCACGGCGTCGGCGGGGATGGTGAACACGGCGTACGGATCCGTCGCCCGCGCGCCGTCGATGAAGACGGTCACCGGCACGCACCCCGACCTCCGCATGCGCGCCTGGCCCGTGGTGAAGCCCACGCAGGCACCCGTGCCCTGGCGTCGCACGATCAGGCCCGACACGTGCTGCTCCCGGAGCACGTCGGCGAGGTCCCGGACGCGGGGGGTCACGCGCTCGATCGCTTCGCGTCCCACGACCAGCCCTCCCATCGCCCGATCCGTGAGCGACGTCCGCTCGACCGTGACCTCGAGCGGGTCCACGGCCATCGCCTCCTCCGAGAGCCTGAGCACGACGTTCGTCACCTGTCCGCCCGTGACGAACAGGGACTCCTCCAGCGGTGCGTACGGCAGCCTTCGGACCACGAGGGTGTACGAGCCCGGCCACATGTCTTCCACGCGGAAGGCCCCCCCGTCGTCCGTCGTGGCCTCGTACTCCGTCCCGTCGAGGGTGACCCGGGCTCCCTCCACGGGCGTGCCCGTGCCCGCATCCAGCAGGCGGCCTTCCAGGACCGCCGACGGCAGATTGGCCAACGGAAGGTCGAGGCGCGCCGTCTCCCGGGGCTCGAGCACCACCTCCTGCCGCGCCGACATGCGTCCCAGGAACGCGGCCACCACCGCGACGTTCACGCCCGGGGGGGCGTCACAAACGGCGTACCAGCCACCCGCGTCGGTGGTGAGCTCCCGGGATCCGGACGGCACCCCGCCGCGACGGGTCCAGGACAGCTCGACCCGCGCCATGGGGTAGGCCACCCCCGTCGCCGCGTCGGTCACCCGACCCACCAGCGGCCCGCCGGCGGTGCCGGGCAGGTCCGCTGCGTCGAGGGCACACCGGGCGGCGAGGAGCGTGTACTGCGACGGCACGGTCAAGGTCGCCCGCGCGACCTCCCCCGGACGGACGACGACCTCGAATCCGCCGGGCGAGACACCGAGCTCCCCCAGACGGGGGTGGTAGAAGACGAGGGTGTAGCGGCCTGGCCGGACGCCTTCGAGGCCGAATCCCCCCTCGGAGTCCGTGACGGCCCGGTGCGGGGTTCCCCAGAGGTACACGTCGGCGCCGCGCAGCGGAACGCTGGCCGTGCTGTCGAACACCACGCCCTCGACGGCCCCGGCCATGGAGTCGGGCCGCTGGGACGCCCCGTGGGCGGGAACCAGCGCCGTGCAGAGCAGGAGCGGAATCCCGACCCTGCCCGCGATCGAGCGCAACCCGCTCCGGCGCCCCCCCAGCACGGCTTCAGCCGGAGGGCCAGGGGACGGGGATCCGGAAGCCGAAGAGCCGCCAGCCGCGGGGCCGATTCGAGATTCGGGACGTCTCGGGGTTCGGCGTATCTCCCGGCCGATCCCCCTCGTCACCCCCGGCCCACCCGTCGATCACCGTGGCGAGCAGGATCCCGCCCGCCACGATCCCGGCCGTGAGCGCCGCGGACCGCCCTTTCGAGAGGACGCGCTCCTCGAGGTCCTCGAGCTGATCCGTCGCGACGCGGATCGTGTCCGCGATCACGAAGTCACGGTGGGCGCCCACCATCTGGGTCGTCCTGGTCCCCAGCAGGAGCGTGTCGCCGAAGGAGACGACTGTGCCCTCGAAAGACACCATCTCGGACTGTCCGTCGGAGGCGCCGACCGTCGACCGGACCGGCACCTTGACCCGGACCGGAGCGCCCACGGCCGGTCGCGCCACCGGGACGTAGGCATAGCATCCCGAAAGCGTCGCCGCGCCGAGCACGGCCACGACCCACCCGGGTCCTCCACGCGCGGATCTCACAGGACCACGTCCACGATTTCGGTGAGGGGTTGGTTGAACACGTATACGTACCGGAAGGGGGACTCCCTTACCACCAGCCCCGAGCGACCGTAGAGCCGCCGGTCGTCGACGTCCACCTCGACGCGGACGGGCAGCGAGTCTCCCTCCAGCGGCAGCACCTCGATGAAGAACCGGTGGTCGATCCGGACCGAGACCACCGTGTCGACGGGGAGCGTCCGTGTCACGGTGTCGGCGTGGAGGAGCGTCACCTCGGTCACCCCCAGCTCGTTGACGCCCGCGGCGAACTGGGTGGACGTGACGAGCTGCACCTGGGCGCCCTCCGAGCCGGTGATGGCGAAGAAGATGTCGGACGGCGTCGGGTCCTCGAAGCCGCAGGCCCCGACGGTCAAGCAGCACAGCGCGATGGGGAGGATCGTTCTCATGGCGGACGGTGACATCCCCAGGACACGACGCACCCCCGCGCTCGGCGGGGGTGCGTCGCCCTTCGTTCTGCCGCGCGGCGGAGCGTTCAGCCGCCCCCGCCCGGACAGGTCTGATCGTTCAGATAGCAGTTGGCTCGGATCTCGGTGATCGTGATCGGGAGCATCTCACCCGGCGTCTGGACCGCGTCGGATGCGCTCTCCCAGTCGGGATCCTGCGTACCGAACCGGTACATGTCCCCGAGGCGCAGACCCATGATCAGGAGGTTGACCCTTCGCTCGTGCTCCAGGATCTGGATGGCGGGAATCTGGCCCTCGTAGTCCGACAGGCCGTCCATCGCCCGGACGTGGTTGATGTGGGTGGCGAAGCCGGTCTCGTCACCCCCGGCGAGCGCCTCCTCGGCCAGGATCAGGTGCATCAGCCGCGTCGACGTGATGTCCAGTGGCGGGTACGAGTTGCCCGGGTTCGCGAGGTCGCCGCCCTTCCACTTGTTCATCTTCCACGTCACCACCGGGTCCTCGATCCCGTCGATGGGGTCCATCAGGGCCACCCCGGTGACGTCGTTGTCGGCCGAGAGGGTCACAAGCGTCTGGTCGAACTGGTTCTCCTTCCGGTCGTTGATCCACGCGGCCATGTCGTTGTCCGTGGAAGACGAGCTGTACGTGAGCTCGTAGCTCCAGTCGGCCCCTACCCCTCCGGCCATGCTGATGACCGAGTTGGCGTCGGCCGCAGCCATGGAAGAGCTCACCAGGGGATCCGACCCGGATGCCGTTGGGTTGAGCTTGTCCCAGATGGCCCGGGAGTGGTACGCCCGTGCCCGGAGGGCGAGGGCCCGCATCTCCAGGTCGGAATCCCCCAGCTCCCTGGCGAGCGTCACGGCCGTGCTGAGCTTGTCGATCGCGTCGTCCAGAACGGTGAACATCTGATCCGGACCGACAGGTGGACCGGCTTCGATCTTGTCCGAGAAGGCGAAGTCCTCCTGCACCTCCCCGATCACCATGTACATCATGCCCGAGAAGAGGTAGGCCCTCGCCAGATCGGTCTTGAACGAGTCGTTGTCGGGGTTGTCCGCCACGTGGCCCTCGAGGATCTCGATGGCCTTGTCGCCCATCCAGCGGGCCTGACCGACGTTCGGGAAGAAGCCGTCGGTGAACTCGTTGTCCGGGTTGCCCACGAAGCCCTGGTCGAGCTGCAGCCAGGCGTCACGGGAGCCGATCCAGAACATCTCGTCGCTGGCGACCAGGTAGGGCTGCCAGATGCCCGAGATGGCGTTCGCGGAAAGACGCAGCGCCCCGTTGGCCACGGCAGACGCCGCAGCCTCCTGCTCGATGTCCTCCTCGACCAGGTTGTTGGGGTTGGAAACGTCCAGGATATCGCACGCTCCCAGGGCGAGCACGGCGGTCGCGCAGGCCACGGGAGCCTTCAGGTTCTTCAACATACGCATCGTCGGGGCCTCCCTCAGAACGTGACGCGAGTGGAGATCGAGATCCGACGGGGGATCGGGACTCCCCAACCCTCGGTGGAGTTGATGAAGTTGCAGTCCGTGCCCCCGTTGCAGCGGCCGTACACGTTCCCCTCCGGGTCCATGCCGGGGTAGTCCCCGTTGACCCACAGCTTGAGGTTCCGGATCCCCAGATTCAGGGTGCCGGAATCGAAGCCCAGGCTCGACATGAACTCGGTGGGCAGGCGGTAGGTCAGGGACAGCTCGCGCCACCGGACGTAGTTCGAGTTGAACACCGAGTTGAGGCCGCTCATAGGCGCCAGGGCCTCGACCTCCTTCGCCCACGCGACGGCCGCGTCGAGTCGCTGCTCGGCGCTGCTGGCCGGATCGAGCATGATGGCATACAGCTGCGAGGCTCTCGGCGTGTTCCGTCCGATCACCGAGTTGGCCCGGCGGAACTCACCCGACAGGTCCTGCGTGACGAAGTCGCCGGCCTTGAACTCGAACAAGGAGCTGATCTCGAAGTTGTCGAGGAAGGCGATGTCGAAGCCGAACGAGCCCTGCCAGTCCGCCGTCGGCTTGCCCAGATAGCTCTCCAGCAGGCCGTCGCCGCAGTTGTTCGAGGCCACGCCACCGTTGGGTGACCCGAAGCCGTCGTTGCCGACGGCGAGGGGCTTGAAGGAGCTCGGGTCGCGGGGGGTGCTGAAGTAGTCGAGCGCCTGCTGCCGCGTGGGGATCACGCAGCTCCCGTCGGCCGCGGGCTCGATGATGTTGAGGGGGATCTCGAGGTCCGACGCCAGCTTGGCGCCGAAGAACGACGCGGGAGCGTACCCCTCGATCAGCCAGTTTCGGTAGCGCGGATAGCTGCCGCCCGTCTTGATCGGGGGCGCGCCACCGAGATCGGTGATCTCCTCGCTGATGTAGGCCCCGTTGGCGAACACGTTCAGGGAGAAGCCCTCGCCCTGCACGACCGTCCCCCGGGCCGTGATGTCGAAGCCGTTGGCCTGGAGCTCGCCGATGTTGACGAGCTGCCTGGACGTGAATCCGCCGGTCACGGGGAACTGCTTGCTGACCAGCGCGTCGCTCGTCGTCTTGTCCCACCACGTCAGGTCGAGGCTGGCGCGGTCGTTGAACAGACCGATCTCGGTCCCGAACTCCAGCTCGCGGGAGACCTCGGGCTCGAGCCCGTCGTTGCCCAGGTTCGACGGGGCGACGCCGGGTCCCTCCTCGGAGGGCGCGGGAGAGTAGGTCGTGAACTTTGCGAACGCGCTCGGCTGCAGCCCCGACTCGCCGATCGCCGCCCGCAGGCGCAGCGTCGAGAGCGTCTCGCCCCCGAAGCCGGTGATGCCCTGCGTGGGCACGATGGAGATGCTGGCCTTCGGATAGAAAGCCGTGCTGAAGTCCTCACCGAAGGCGCTGTTGGCGTCCCAGCGGCCGCCGAGGGTCGTGAAGACCCAGTCGTTCCAGCCGAACTGGTCCTGCAGATAGACGCCGACCTGCGTGTTCCGGGTCCAGCTCTCGAAGGAGCTCTCCTCGGCCAGGGCGCTCAGCGTCTCCAGCCCCGGGCCCGGGAACTCGCTGCCTCCGCCGCCGGCGAACTGGCTCTGGCGGAGGAAGCCCTGGGCGCCCGCCAGCAGCGTGTTCTCCATGTTCGAGAAGCGGGTACCCCACGAGGCCTTGAGGTCCGCGGTGATCTCGCGGCTGCGCTCCTCGCTCACCGTGCGGTTACCGGTGGGGGTCGAGCCGGAGAAGCCGTCCACGTTCCACCGGTACGGCCGGAACGCGACCGCGTCGTCGGAGGTGAAGTCGAGGCCGAACGTACCGTCGAGGCGGAAGTCCTGCGTCGGTGTGTAGCTGAGGGTCGTGCTACCCGCAAAGTGGCTCGAGTTGACGAAGTTCTGCTGGAACATGGCCTCCCGCGTGGTCCCGAAGGCGGGAGCACCCCAGAGGTTGTTCTCCGAGGCCAGCCGGAGCTGCGTCATGAGCGACGACGAGAAGACGCCGTAGATGTTGTTGGCGTTGTCCGGCGTGTGGTGCTCCATGTCGGTGTAGAAGGAGCTCACACCGATCCGGAACTTCTCGCTCGGGATGATCGTGAAGTTGGTCTGGATCGTCGCCCTGCGGTTCGTGTCGTCCTCGGGGTCCAGATTGGGGGCCGCCGGGAAGGCTTTGGACGCCTCGAACGGTCCGTCCTCGTCGGCGTAGCGCCCGGACACGAAGTACTGGAAGACGTCGGAGCCGCCCTGGACCGTGGCCGAATAGATCTGGCCGAAGCCCGTGCTCAGCAGCTCCGGGATCAGGTTCTCCTGGAAGACCTCGTAGGGCCCGACGTTCTGGCCCCACATGCTGGCGATCTGGGCCTGGGTCTCGGCGAGCGTCTCGGCGTCGTCCTCCCCGGTGCACCCGGGCTCGTCGCAGGCCCTCGCGGCGAAGTCGGCGACCGGCAGGATCTGGCTCGTCGGGGCGTTGATGGCCGTCCACTCCGACTCGAAGCTCCACCGGGGAGCGCCCGCCCGACCCTTCTTGGTGAAGATCTGGATCACGCCGTTGGACGCCTCGGTCCCGTACAGCGTGGCCGCGGCGGCCCCCTTGAGGATCTCGATCCGCTCGATCGACTCGGGCGGGATGTCGTCCAACCGGGAGGGCTGACCCTGGGTGTTGTAGGTCTCCACCGCACCGCTGTTCACGCGGATGCCGTCCACGTAGATGATCGGCTCGTTGAGCTGCGAGAGGCTGGACGAGCCACGGATCCGGATGCGGGCCCCCTGGCCCGTGTAGCCGGACGACGGGAGCACCGCGACGCCGGGCTCGCGCGCCGCGAGCATCTGGCTGAAGTCGGAGATCGGCGCGTTCTCGAGGTCCGACGCATCGATGCTTCCGATGGTGTTGCCCAGCTTCCGCTTCTCGGTGGCGACGCCGGCGCCGGTGACGACCAGCTCGTCGAGCTCGATGGCCGACTGGCTGAGCTGGAAGTCGGCGACGACCGACTCGCCGGCGCCGACGTCGACGACCTGGCTGGCCGACTTGTAGCCGACGAGCTCCGCAACGAGCGTGACCTCGCCGGCGGGAACGTTGAGAAGGAGGTAGCGGCCGTTGGACTGGGCCGTGGTCCCGATGCCGGTACCCGCGATGTAGACCTGAGCGGTCTCGAGGGGACGGCCGGACCCGGCGGCACGGACGGTGCCGACGATCCGACCCGTCTCCTGGGCGGACACGAGCGCCGGTAGCACGCAGAGCGAGACGAAGGCCAGGAAGGGGATTCCCAGCGTCCTCGCCCGGTACGACAGGCGAGCGAACGTCGCACGACTCATGGGGCCTCCAGATGGAGCGGGTGAAACGAAACGTGCGTGTCTAGGGAGAGCGGGCCTGAATCAGACCCGAGAGATGTCTTTTCCCGACCGCCCCACGTCCGCCTGTGCACCCCACTGCGACAACCGGTCCGACTCTCGCCCGACCATCAATCGCTGGACCATCCGAAGGGGGGAACGAGGCCACCCATACGCATCCGTCTCCCGGCTGTCAAGTTATTCCCCTTCGAGGTGTAGGGGATTTTGCTACGTGAATGTCGGGAATCTCCCCGGAACTCGCCGAACAACGGCTCTCCGCGACCCGCGTCCCCGGTCGGAATCGCCGAGGCACCCCCCGCCGAACCCCGGGGAGACGAGGTGCCCGGGGGAAGCCGGCGGCGTGTCACGGCTCGATGGGACCCCCCACGTGCGTCAGGCCGTCCCGAGCCGACCCAGCACCGACCGGAGCCGCTCGAGGCGAGCCAGCCACGGCTCCCGATACGACCTCGGGATCCGGACCACGAAGGCCGCCTGGGCGTCGGCCATGGCGGTGAGGTCCGAGCTGACCCGCCCGAGCCTGCCGTACGCGGCGGCCGACCGGAGCAGCGTGGCGACGACCCGCTCCCGACGGCCGAAGCCTCCCGGCACGTCGGACGCCCGGCCGAGGGCTCGTGCGTCCCCCAGCGAGAGGAACAGCCCGCTCCGCGCCGGCGTGACCAGGTACCGGGCCAGCTCGGCCACACCGGTCTCACGTCGGCTCGTGGGGTCCTCCACCGGGTCGCCGAGGGCGCCCGGCGGGTGCGGCGGTGACCCCGGTCCACCGGCCGCGCTCGGGGAGTCGCCCGCGACCGGAGCCCCCGTCCCCACCTGATCCAGCGCCGCCTCCAGGGTCAGCCGGAGGACCGCCGTCCAGAACGAGCCGGCGTGCCGGAGGGCCGAGTGGACGAAGACGGGAAGCCACCAGAGCAGGTGACCCTGCAGGAGGCGCGAGACGGCATCCTCGTCGCGCCGTTCGGTCAGGAGCGCCAGCAGCCGGAGCTCGTGGCCGAGGTGGTCCGGCTCCACACCCGCGTCGCGTCCCGGCGCACCCGCGTCCCCGCCGATCCGGGCCACCGCATCCCGGACCCGGCCCCCGAGCGCGCCGTCCCGCTCGAGGAAGACGCTGGCGTACGGGAACACCTCGAGGCCGAAGAGCCGGTGGTGCTCGGCGTCCGCCTCGTCGCGGTCGAACGGATCCGGGAGCGCGTCGGCGAGGGGTGGGACGGCCCGCAACGCCGGGAGCACGTCCCCCACCGGGCCGTGGAGGTAGAGAGCCGACAGCAGCCGCCAGCCGCGGGC
>JASFUL010000178.1:0-9598 GCA_050050315.1 Gemmatimonadota bacterium | reverse complement strand
CGGTCGTGGTTCAGGACGACGTAGTACAGCTTCGCGCCGACGATGCCCCCGATCACCGCCATGAAGAGCATGTCCCAGGCCTTCTCGGGGTCGAACCCGCCGCGCTTCAGCTCGGCCCGCATGACCAGGCCCGCCGTGAGGAAGGCCAGGAACATGGCGAGTCCGAAGGACGTGATGGGCTGCCCCCCCAGGAAGGGGACCCATTCGGGAATCCAGAAGAGGTTCGGGTGCACGTCGCGCCTACCTGTCGGGGCTCACGTTCGACTCGTCGCCTGAGGCAGCTCGGGCTCCGCCCCGTCCTTCGCCTCCCTCTCCCTGCGCCGCATGCCCGGGAATGCGAGGGTGGCCGCGGCCGCGCCCTCCGGAAAGCGCAGGTCGCCCCGCTCCAGTCGGAAGCGCCCGGCCCGGGCCACCATGGCGCCGTTGTCGACGGAAAGCCTGGGCGAGGCCCGGAGCACCACGGCTCCGGGACCCAGGCGCGCCGTCATCGCCTCCCGGAGCCGGACGTTGGCGCTCACCCCGCCGCCGAGCAGCACGCGGCGGCATCCCGTCTCCTCCACGGCCCGGAGCGTCTTGCTCACCAGCACGTCGACGGCGGCCTCCTGGAAGGCGGCCGCGACGTCGGCCCGCCGCTCCTCGAGGACCCCCATGGCGTCGAGGTTCCGGACCAGGTTCGCGGCGGCCGTCTTCAGGCCGCTGAACGAGAAGTCCCAGTAGCCGGCGTCCCCGGGACCCCGGTCGTTCCGGAGCATCGGCCGGGGCAGCTCGAAGCGGTGCGGATCACCCTCCGTGGCGAGCGCCTGGATGGCGGGTCCACCGGGGTACGGGAGGCCCAGCATCTTGGCCACCTTGTCAAAGGCCTCGCCCGCCGCGTCGTCCCGGGTCTCACCGAAGAGCACGTACCGGCCCCACGCCGGGACGTGGAGCAGCAGGGTGTGGCCGCCCGACACGAGGAGGGCCACGAAGGGCGGCTCCGCCCGGTCGTCCTCGAGGGCCGGCCCGAACAGGTGGGCCTCCATGTGGTGCACGGGGACCGCGGGCCGGTCGATCGCCCACGCCGCGGCCCGCGCCCACGTCACGCCGACGAGGAGGGCCCCGATGAGCCCGGGCCCCGCCGTCACCGCCAGGGCATCCATGTCCTCCAGGTCGGCCCCGGCTTCCCCCAGCGCCGCGTCGACCACGCGATCCACCCGCTGCAGATGGGCCCGGGCCGCGAGCTCCGGGACCACGCCCCCATAGACCTCGTGCACATCCTGGGAGAGGACCACGTGTCCGAGGATCCGGTTTCGTCCGTCGAGGACGGCCGCCGACGTCTCGTCGCAGCTCGTCTCGAGCCCGAGGATCAGGCCGCCGCTCACGAGCCGCTCGCCGCGGCTACGGGACGCACGGCCGCCCGGGTCGTGTCCGGCGTCGCGGAGGTGTCGGGTGCCACCGAGTCGTCGGCCGGCGGCGGGACGCGGCCGTCCAGGCGTACCACCCGGACGGAGTCC
Source organism: Gemmatimonadota bacterium (assembly GCA_050050315.1). Lineage (GTDB taxonomy): Bacteria > Gemmatimonadota > Gemmatimonadetes > Longimicrobiales > Gaopeijiaceae > JASFUL01. The sequence goes on along the minus strand of JASFUL010000178.1, from coordinate 8,108 downwards.
ACCGAGGCGAACCCCAGGACCAGCTCGGGCACCCCCAGGATCCTGAGGGGCACCACCCGCTGCTCGCCCGGGCGGAGCGCCTCGACCACCCGCGCCGGCACCACGGCCTGGAGCGCGGAGGGATCGGCCTGGGCCACCCGCGTGCGCCCCCCGCGCAGCGTGACCTGGACGGTGGCAGGTCGTGTGACGACCGCCGCCGAGTCGACCCCTTCGACGAGGCTGTCGAGCCCGACCGGAATGCCGGCGAACGTCTGCTCGACCGCTTCCTCCAGCCGGACCTCGACGGTCGCCTCGGTCGTGCGGAAGGTCAGGTCGCCGAAGCCCGTCGTGTCCAGGGAGACCTGGTAGGAGCCCGACTCGCCGAGAGAGCCGAGATCCAGGGGTGCGCTCCCGACCGAGTCGAGCTCCGCCACGCGGCTCTCGCGACCCCGCACGCGCACGACTCCCGGAAACACCGAGAGGGGCTGGGCCAACGCGACGTTCTCCGGCAGCGCGCCCTCGGTCCGGAGGGAGATCGGTACGGCGGCCTCCTCCGTCCTCTCGAACGAGACCCGGACCCGGGGTGGGCTGATGTCCTGCACGGAGAAGCTCGACCCGTTCCCGCTCAGGACCCAGTCCCGCCGAAGCTCGATCACCGTGTCGCGACTGGTCACGTGGTCCACGGGAACCTGTACCGTCACCTGCCGGTCGATGGAACCGAACATCCCGAACGCGCCTCCGACGCGCACGTCGACCGTGGGCGGCTGCGGAGGTCCGGCCGTGGTCCAGTCGAGGTCGCCCGCCTCGATGAGGACCGGGACGCCGGTAATGGTGCGGGTGTTGGCCCGATCGGGCTCCGCGCGCACGGCCGCCCACAGAAAGACGGCGAGGCCGAACGCGGCCAGCTTGAGTCGCCAGTTGCGGGTGAGAAAGCCGGGGAGGATGCTCATGGACACCTCGTGCCGCCGGCCCTCCGCGCCTCAGCCATTCGCGAGGAGACGCCGGATCAGCTCCCGGTAGCTCTCGTGGTCCCAGACGGTCGCGCCCGCGATCCGTCGTACGATGACACCGTCCCGATCCACGAGGAACGACTCCGGGACCCCCGTCGTCTGGTAGCTGTCCTCGATCTTGCCGGACGGGTCGTGGAGGATGGGGAAGGTGAGGTCGAGATCGCCGGCGAACTCCGCGAGCCTCGTCTTCGAGACGCCGGGCCGTCCTCCCTGGTCCCGCTCGCCCGGTGCCGCGTCCACGCTGACGGCGAGGATCACGAAGTCGTCGTCCTCGATCTCGCCGTAGAGGCGCTCCATGGAGGGCATCTCCTCGCGGCAGGGAGCGCACCACGTGGCCCAGATGTTCACGAGGACCACCTTGCCACGATAGTCGGCCAGACGGACCGGATTCCCGTCGAGGTCGGTCACCTGGAAGGAGGGCGCGGGCTCGCCGGCGGTCACGGGACGGAAGCGGTCCCTCCCCATCCAGGCGGCCACGACCATCAGCCCCATCAGAACCGTGGCCACCGCGTAAGGTAGCCGCGAGGGACGCCTGCGGGACGTGCCTGCCCTCTCCGGCGAACGATCGTCTTCTGCCAACGCGACCCTCTCCCAGCTACGCGTTCCGGATGCGTGAAAATCCACGGAATTGCTACGGTTCACGGGGCTCTTTGTTCCCAGCCGGAGGGGCCGGAGCGGCGCCGTCCCGGAGCCCCGCTCCCCCGCGACGGCGCCCGGCGCTCCGACGCCCCACCGAGAGGCGCACGGCCGTGCCCCCCTGCACCATGGTGCCCGGGGGCGGGGCCTGCTCCACGACGCGACCCTGGTCCCGGCCGAAGCGGAAGACCTCCTCGACCCGACCCACCACCAGGCCCAGCGTCGAGAGGGTGTCCCTCGCCTCCTCCTCGGTCATGCCCAGGAGGCTCGGCATCTCGAAGCGGGGAGGCCCCAGGCTGACCTCCATGCGGACCTCACCGGGAAGCGCCAGCTCGGTCCCCTCCTCCGGCTCGACGCCGAGGACCCGGCCCCGGGGAAGCTCGGATTCCACGCTGTCCACCAGGACCTTGAAGCCCGTCGCCTCGAGGACGTTGCGGGCCCAGTCGCTCCGCAGGCGTGTGACCTCGGGGACCGCCCGCCGGTCGGGCCCCAGACTCACGGTCACGCGCACGGGGGTGCTCGGCGTAGCGAGCTGACCCGGCAGCGGCGCCTGTCCGACGACCAGCCCGCTGTCCGCCTCGGGGTGGCGGAGACCCCCCACGGCTCCCAGCCCCAGCCCCGCCTCCCGGAGGAGGTCGCCCGCGTTCTCCACCGTCTCTCCGCGAACGTCCGGCACCTCGTACAGGTCGCCCGGGGGCGCCGGCGCCGGAAAGAGCACGCGCGTGGCGAACAGCCAGCCGAAGACCAGGCCGAGCACGCTGACTCCGACGCCGGCGCCGGCGAGCCGTGCGAGGGCCCGACGGCCCTCGTCGTCTCCCGTCCCTCCCGACCTCCGCCGGCGCCTCAACGAGCTACCGAGCTGCATGTCGCCACGACCTCCGCTTGCTCACTGCCGCCTGAGACGAACCGCGAACGCTCCGTCGAACCCCGTCCTCCAGGGCAGCACCCTCAGGCGTCCCCGGGTGTCCACGACGTTCCGGTCCACGGCCCCGTCGGATCGCTCCATGCGGAAATCGGACCGCTCGTCGAGGAACGCGTCGACCACCTCTTCGTTCTCCTCGGGCTCGAGGGTGCACGTGCTGTACACGAGAAGCCCGCCGGAAGATACCACGTCGGCGGCGCCGCGGAGGATCCCGGCCTGCACCGTGGCCAGAGCCCGCACGTCCTCGGGCTTCAGCCTCCACCGTGCGTCGGGGTGCCTGCGGAGCGTCCCGGTCCCGGTGCACGGCACGTCCACGAGCACCACCGGAGCGTCGACGACGGGGGGTCGCTCGGCCAGCGCCGCCACCGGCCACAGCGTCACCCCCGTGCGCACGGCGTTTTCCACGACCAGACGGAGTCGGCGGACGGAACGGTCGCACGCGAGGACGGGCCTTCCGTCCGCCGCGAGCGACAGGGCCTTCCCACCCGGAGCGGCGCACAGGTCCACCACCAGGAGGCCGGCGGGAGCGTCGGCGTACCGCACGACCAGGGAGGATCCAGGGTCCTGGACCACCGCGTCGACCGCCCGGAGAACGGTCCGGGGATCCGCGCCTTCCACCTCCACCGCGTCGGTGCCCTCGACCGTCCGGGCGCGGACGTCCTCCGCGGCCAACCGCCGCACCGCCGCACCCGGCGACAGCCGGAGGGGGACCACGCACAGCGGCGGCACACGGTTGTTCGCCTCCACGAGACGCTCCACCTCGTCGGCGGGCCACCGGCCGAGCCAGCGCTCGACGAGCCACCTGGGATGGGATCCCCACGTCGCCAGCCACTCGGCCGGCGCGTCGGCGGGATCGGGGAAGAGCGCCGGGTCCTCGCCCGTGGCGGCCACCGCCCGCAGCACCGCGTTCACGAGCCCCGCCGCGCCCCGCCCCTCCCTGCGCCGGGCTTCGGCCACCGCCTCGGAGACCGCAGCGTACGCCGGCACCCCGTCCATGTGCAGCAACTGATAGGCCCCGACACGCAGCAGGTCGAGGACGGGAGGCGTGACCCCGTCGAGCCCCCGGTCGAGATGGTGGTCCAGGAGATGGTCGAGCCGCCCCCGGAGGCGGACGACGCCGTACGCGAGCTCCTGGGCGAAGCGGCGCCCCCTGTCGTCCAGATCCCGGGCCGCCGCCGCGAAGGCGAGGTCCAGCCGCCGCCCCCGTCCCGCGGCGGCGACGGCGGCCAGGGCGGCACGGCGAGCGGGGGTCAGTCGAGCATCCCCCTCGTCGGCGACGAGGGCATGGCGATCTCGCGCCCCTCGATCCGTCCGGCGAGGAACGCCAGGCGGCCGGCGACGACCGCGTGTCGCATCGCACGCGCCATGGCGACCGGGTCGTCCGCGCACGCCAGCGCCGTGTTCATGAGGACGCCGTCGACCCCCTGCTCCATGGTGACGCAGGCGTGGGAGGCCGTCCCGACGCCGGCGTCGACGATGACCGGCACGTCCAACCGCCGCTTGATCTCACGAATGAAGAACGGGTTCACGACGCCCAGGCCGCTCCCGATGGGACTCGCCAGGGGCATCACGGCCACGCAGCCGGCCTCCTCCAGCTTGAGCGCGGTCACGACGTCGTCGTTCGTGTACGCCATGACCTTGAAGCCGTCGTCCGCCAGCGTCCGCGCGGCGCGGATGGTCTCCTCGACGTCGGGCAGGAGGGTCTGCTCGTCGCCGATCACCTCCAGCTTGAGGAACTCGTTGAAGCCCGCCGCCCGCGCCAGCCGCGCATAGCGGATCGCCTCTTCGGCGGTGTAGCACCCGGCCGTGTTGGCCAGCAGGAAGAGCTCGTCCGGATCGAGGTGGTTGAGCACCGCCTCGTCGGTGCTCCGGTCCAGGTCGATGCGGCGCACGGCGACGGTCACCACCTCGGCGCCGCTGGCCCGGATCGCGTCCACCATGACGCGGTTGTCGGCGTACTTGCCCGTCCCCACGATGAGGCGCGAGCGAAAGGTGCGCCCACCCACCTCGAGGGGCGCGTCGAGCGTCTCGTCGGCGATTCGGGTCGTGCCCGGGGCCCGGGCCGGAGCGGGCCGCGCCCCGGTGGCTGTGCCCTGGTTGTCGGAAGCCATCTCGATCTCCTGCGTCTGCTCGATGTGTGTTCTGGTGGTCCGGCCGGCGCCCGGCTCAGCCGCCGCCGACGAAGTGCACCAGCTCCAGCGTGTCGCCCGCCTCCACCACCTCCTCGCCGTACCGCTCGCGGTCCAGGATCTCCCGGTTCCGCTCGACCACGACCAGCTCCGGGCGCAGGTCCAGCGACACCAGCAGCTCCCGCACGGTGAGCCCGGCTTCGATCTCCCGGTCCTTCCCGTTGACCCTGACCTCGATCCTCTCGCTGCTCAAGGCTCCTCCTCCCTGGGTGCCCGGCGTCGTGGCGGCCGACCGGCGTCGGCGAGGGCCGCCCGGTAGAGCCCGACGGCTCGCGCGGGGTCGTCCGCACCCCAGACGCCGCTCAGCACCGCCACCCCGTGGGCGCCGGCCGCTACCACCTCCCGGACCCGTTGCGGTCCGATGCCACCGATGGCCAGCAGGGGGGCGTCGACTCGTTCCCGTACCCCCGAGAGCAACGCCGGTCCCGCTCCGGGGCGACCCGGGTGGGACGGTGTCGCGAAGATCGTGCCGACGATGAGGAAGTCGGCGTCGGAGGCCAGGGCGGCCCCGGCCGGGTCGTGGCACGAGGCGCCGATCCACCGGCCCCCGGGCAGCAGCCGGCGGGCCTCCGTCACGGGGATCGAGCGCTCGCCCAGGTGGGCCCCGTCCGCGTCGGCGGCCAGGGCCACGTCCACCCGGTCGTTCACCAGCAAGGCGACCCCGGCGGCCCGGGCGGCCGGAAGCAGAGCCGTGGCGAGATCGTGGAGGCGTCGGCCGGAGGTCCGTGGGCCCCGCAGATGGAGCGCCACCCCGGCTCCGGCCGCGTCCAGGACGGTCGTCGCCAGCGGCTCGAACGTCCCGCTGCCGATGACCCGGTCGTCCGTGACCAGGTGGAAGCGCGGCACCGGCCGGGCGTCCGGCGTCGGAGGCCCGCCGTGCCGTCGGCCGGGACCCGGCGTCACTCGAAGCGGTCTCCCTCCCGCACCCCGCGGCCGCGGATCCACTCCACGGCCGCCATGCGCCGCTTGCCGGGCGGCTGGACCTCGCCGACCCGGACCGCGCCCCCACCGGCGGCCACCACCAGGCCGTCGTTCGGATCCGCCTTCAGGACACCCCCGCCGGGACCCGCCTCGTTCCACCCGCTCTCGGGCGCCGCGTGGAACAGCTTGATCGGGCGCCCCTCGAGCGTCGACCAGGCGCCCGGGACGGCGTCCATGCCGCGGACGTGGTTCGCGACGTCCCTCGCCCCCCGCCCCCAGTCCACCCGGGCGGTATCCCGACCGATCTTCGGGGCGTAGGTGGCCCGCCCGTGGTCCTGCTCGCGCTCTTCCAGGGCCCCGACCCCCATGAGCGCGAGGGCCTCCACCAGGGCCGACGCCCCGAGCTCGGAGAGCCGCATGGCGAGCTCGGAGGCCGTCTCCCGGGGGCCGATGGGCTCGTCCGCCTGGAGCAGGATCGGGCCGGCGTCCATGGCCTCGACCATGCGCATGACGGTCACCCCGGAGGTCTCGTGGCCCCGGATGATGGCCCAGTTCACGGGGGCGGCGCCCCGGAGCGCCGGCAGGAGCGACGCGTGGACGTTGACCGAGCCCCGCTCGGGCAGGTCCAGCACCTCCCGGACGAGGATGTGCCCGTACGCCACCACGACGCTGATCTCGGGATCGAGGGCCCGCAGGTCCTGGAGGAAGTCCTCCCCCCGGGGCCTCTCCGGTGTCAGGACGGGGATCCCGTCCTCCAGGGCCGCCTCCTTGACCGGGGACGGAGTCAGATGGCGGCCGCGACCCGCGGGCCGATCCGGATTCGTGACCACGCCCACCACGTCGTGACCTTCTTCGGAGAGCGCGCGGAGCGTGGGAACGGCGAAGTCGGGGGTGCCCCAGAAGACCACCCTCACGACGTCTCCTCGGCCCGCAGCTTCTTCCACTTCTTGAGGAGCAGCTTCCGCTTCAGGGGGCTCACGCGGTCCAGGAAGAGCACACCGTCCAGGTGATCGATCTCGTGCTGGAGAGCCCTTCCGAAGAGGTCCTCGGCGTCCATCCGCACCTCCCGGCCGGACGGATCGTAGCCACGGATCTCGACCCTGCAGGGCCGTTCCACCACGTCCTCGATGCCGGGGATGCTCAGGCAACCCTCCGGCGCCTTGTCGGTCTCGGGGCTCGCGTCCACCACCTCCGGATTCACCAGCGCCAGGCGGCCACGGTCCCCGTTCTCCTCGTCCCGGACGTCCACCACGAGCACTCGCCGGGAGATCCCGACCTGGGGCGCCGCCAGACCGATCCCCTCGGCGTGGTACATGGTCTCGAACATGTCCTCGACCAGTTGGCGCAGCTCGTCGTCGAACGCCTCCACCTCGTCGGCCGGCGTCCGGAGGACCGGGTCGCCCAGGAGGACGATCTCCCGGATCATCCGCCCTCTTCCTCCTTCGCGTCGGGGCCGACCACCCGCGAGATCCGCGCCTTCTCCACCAGGACGCGCGTCTTGTCGGCCGTCTTGATGGTGACGCGGTCCTTCTCGGCGAAGACGACGGTCCCGATGATCCCCCCCGCGGTCACCACGTCGTCGCCCTTCTTCAGGGCTTCGACCATGGCCTGGTGACGCTGCTGCTCCTTCTTCTGGGGCCGGATCAGGAGGAAGTAGAAGATGCCGAAGATGACGACGAGCTGCACGACCAGGATCAGGCCGGCATTGCCCCCCTCGCGGGGGACCATCAGCAGCGCCAGGGACGGGTGTATGGGCACGGATCGGGTCTCTCGTTCAGCGCGTGGCTCCAGGGACGGCGAGGGCGGGGGTGACACCCGCGTCTCGCTCAGCACGATTCAGACACCGTTCGATCGGTACCGTTCCAGCCATTCCCGCCTCCACGAATCGAAGGACCCGCGGAGCACGCGGGCCCGGGCCTCCGCCGCCAGACGGACGAGGAATCGGAGGTTGTGGGTGGTCACGAGACGATGGCCCAGGATCTCTCCCGCGACCAGCAGGTGGCGGATGTACGCCCGGTCGAAACGCGAGCAGGCCCAGCAGTCGCAGCCGGGGTCCAGGGGACGGGCGTCGGCCTTGAAGCGGGCCCCCTTCAGGTTGACCTGGCCCTCCGAGAGGGTCCAGGTCGTGCCGTGCCGCGCGTTCCGGGTGGGCGCGACGCAGTCGAACATGTCGCACCCGCGGGCGATGGCCTCGAGCAGGTCGTCCGGGTAGCCGACGCCCATGAGGTACCGGGGCGCGTCGGCGGGGATCTCGTCGTGGAGGATCTCCAAGGTCCGCCACATGTCCTCCTTGTCCTCCCCCACGCTGAGCCCGCCGATGCCCCAGCCCTTCCAGTCGCCGACGCCCGCGACCTGGCGCACGTGCTCCCGGCGCAGGTCCTCGTAGACGTTGCCCTGCAGAACCGGAAAGAGGGCCTGTCGCGGGAGGGCGCGCCCCCCCACCTCACCGGC
>JASFUL010000177.1:0-9729 GCA_050050315.1 Gemmatimonadota bacterium | reverse complement strand
CGTCCCCGCCGTCGCCGGGTCCACCCGCACCCGGGAGATGCTGGGCCCGGGGCCGGAGGGGGCGCCGAAGGCCTCGGTGCGGCTCCAGGTCTCCCCGCCGTCCAGCGACCGGAGCATGCCGCACCCATAGTAGCTGTCGCCCGAGAAGTGCTGCTCGCCGGTCCCTGCGAAGACGATGTCGGGAGCCACGGGATCGATGGCGATGGCTCCCATGGCGAGCGAGCACTGCTCGTCCGTCAGGGGACGCCACGAGGCACCGGCGTCGTCGCTCGTCCATACACCCCCCTGGGCGCCGCCCGCGTAGAGCACGTCGGGGTCGACCGGGTTCAGGGTGACGGCGGAGACCCGTCCCGTGGACGTCCCGAAGATGGGAATCCGTTCGGGGCCCAGGGGCGTCCACGTCGAACCCTCGACCGCGGAGGCAGGCGAGGGGGCGCCGCTCACGGCGCGGAGAAGGACGCTCCGGCGGGCTGCCTGGAGGCGCCTTCCCAGGGCGTCGATACCGGGATAGCGGCGCTGCTCGATGAAGAAGCGCCAGCGCCTCAGGGGATCGTCCTCCGGCGCCTGAGCCGCCCCGGCCGCCGGTCGAGCCGCGACCGCCGCCAGGGCGCCCAGGCAGCACGCCCCCAGCCGGAGCATCCTCCTCGGCTCTCTCACGGCCCCCCGCGGGTGAGGACGAAGGTCGCCGGGGGGCTCCGCGCGCCATCGACCTCGACACTGACCTCGTAGCGGCCGGGGGGCAGGACCATCGGCGGCGCCTCGCCCGTCGAGGGGCGCGACTTCGGGACCTGGAAGGTCAGCGTCCGGCCGTCGGGCGAGGGCACCTCCCCCACGACGACCGCTCCGAAGCGGACGCGATTCCCGGTGGGCGAGAAGGGGCCTCCCGTCACCGTGACCCGGATCGGGTAGGCCTCTCCGGCCGGGCCGCTGGACGGCTCCATCGACCGGATGTGGGGGAGGGGCGCCTCGCCGCCGGACATCGTCCCGGCGCAGCCGATATGGACGCACGCGAGCACGAGCGGGACCGGAAAACGCCGGTGCAGGGGCGGAGGTTTCACGGGGGCGGTGGGGTGGGGGCCGGCTTCGGGACGAACACCATTGCCCGTCGGGGGGACGTACCGCAAGAGAGGAGGACGACCTCCTCGAGGTCCGGTCGATCGGGTGTCGAGGCCCCCGGCCCCCTTCACGCCCGGTCCCGCGTCCGGTAGTACAGGATCAGGTCGGTGCTCACCGCCTCGGCGCCCAGCTGCCGGAGGAGCGTCACGACCTGCCCGCGGTGGTAGGTGGCGTGGTTCACCACGTGGCGGAGCATCTCCGCCAAGGTGTTCTCGAACGGCTCGCCGGCCAGGTTCCGGTAGGTCAGCTTCCGACCCGCGTCGGCCTCGCCGAGGCCCTCGACGAAGGCCCGCTGCTCCTCTTCCACCCCGGCCCAGCGCGCCCGCAGCGCGTCGAACGTCGACAGGTCCCAGGACCCCGGGAGCGCCGTGGGCGAGGTCCCCCGCCAGCGTGCGAGCCACACCCAGTCGGCCCCGAGCGTGTGCACGAGGGTGGCGCGTATCGAGCCGAAGCTGCCGCCGACCTCCCGCTCGAAGTCGACGGCGTCGAGGGCGCCGACGGCGTCCAGGACGCGCCGGTTGGCCCAGCGGTGGTAGTCGTAGAGCTCGCGGAAATCGTCGATCATGGAGGGCTCCGGGGTCGGGATGGGCGGGCGGGCCGAGGCAAGGTACCGCGCCGGAGCGTCCCTCCGCACCGGCCGGGAGCGACCGGCGCTGGACCGGGGCAGATCTGGCCGGAGCCGCCCGCTGGCGCGAGATTGGAGAGGGTCCGCCGGGTGCCGCCACGCGAGGGAGCCATCGGCCTTGGACGCTCCCCAGCTCACGCTCGCCGTCTTCTTCGGGGCGCTCACGCTTCTCGCCCCGATCGCGCGGAGGATCGGGCTCCCCGTCCCGGTTGCGATCTACCTCCCCTATCTCTGGGCGTTCTTCCTCTTCTTCGCCGTGGCGGAGTTCGTCTCCTTCGCCGTCGGCATCTGGGTGCTCGCGGTGCTCAGCTTCCTGGCCCTCCGCGAGTACTTCACGCTCGTGGACCTCCGCATCCAGGACCGGTGGGGGATGCTCGCGGCCTACCTGTCCATCCCCTTCATGTTCTACTTCATCCAGACCGACTGGTACGGGATGTTCATCGTCTCCATCCCGGTCTACGGCTTCCTGGTGATCCCCTTCGCCATCACCCTCGGAGGCCGCGAGCCCGAGGGGTCGGTCCTCTCGATCGGCGCCCTGGACCTTGGGCTCTTCCTGCTGGTCTACTGCATCGGGCACATCGGGTACCTGGCCTTCCATTCCCTCTGGACGGCCATCCTGATCGTCGCCGCGGTCGCCGTGTGCGATCTGCTGGCGTGGGCGCTCGCGTCGAGGGACCAGTCGGCCGTGCGCGCCGTCGTCTACCAGGTGCTCGGGCCCGCCCTTCCCGTGGGGACGCTGGCGCTGGTGCTGCAGCCATGGACCGGTATCCCCCTCCGCCACACGCTGATCCTGGCCCTCCTGATCCCGGTCCTCGTGACCATCGGGTGCCACACCATGGACCACCTGGAAGCGGACCTCGGCATCGAGCGGAGTCGCCTGGAGCCGGGACGCGGGCAGGTGATCAACACGCTGAAGTCGTTCCTGTACGTGGCCCCGGTGGCCTTCCACTACCTCCGGTACTACCTGGACGCCTTCTGACATGGCGCTCCGGGATCTGCTGTCGCCGCGTGTCCTGGTCCACGTCCTGCTCGTCCGGCCGTTCCTCCAGCTCGCCTTCGGGGTCCACGTGGAGGGACGGGAGCACCTCGAGGGACTGGACCGCTTCATCCTGGTGGCGAACCACAACAGCCACCTGGACGTGCTGCTCCTCTTCCACATCCTCCCCGTCCGGCATCTCCGGCGGACCCACCCCGTCGCCGCGTACGAGTACTTCTCCCGGTCCCGCGCGCTCCTGTGGCTCCTGGACCGACTGCTGGAGCCGGTCTGGATCGTGCGAGGCGGGGGACGGCCACCGGCCTCCGCTCCCCGGACGGCCGCCGCGGAGGTAGACGCTCTCGAAGGCATGCGGATGCGCCTGGCCGAGGGCCACAGCCTCGTGATCTTCCCCGAGGGGACGCGCGGCGCGGCCGGGCGGATGACCCCCTTCAAGACCGGGGTGGGGAGGCTCGCGGCCGACTTCCCCGACGTACCGGTGGTGCCGGTCTTCCTCTCGGGGCCGGAGCGAGCCCTGCCCAGGAGCAGCCTGCTCCTCCTTCCCGTCTGGAATCTGGTGACCGTGGGTCCGCCCCGGCTCTTCGCCGGGAACCCCGGGGACTTCACCGCCGAGGTCGAGGGCGCCGTCCGGGAGCTGGCGGACTCCGAAGCAGGCAGGCGGCACCGGCGCCGCACGCGAGCCAGACGCATTCCCGCGGTGGCGGTGCTGGGTATCGACGGTTCGGGCAAGAGCACGCTCTCGCGCACCCTCGCCCGGCGGCTCTCGCCGGGCGGGCGGGTGTGTCTCGTCACCGACGATATCGAGGTCTTCGAGGGCGGCGAGCGGAGCGACGTCCAGGTTCTTCTGGCGGAGCGACTCCGGTCCAGCCTCGGGCGGCGGGCCAAGACCGCTGGATCGCTCGAGAGCTACAAGATCCCCAAGCTGGCCGAGCTGCTGCTCCGGGACCACATCGTCGAGGAGCTGCGGAAGTGGTACGCTCCCGACGCCATCGTCCTGGACGGGTCGCCGCTGCTCAACATCACCGCGTGGACACGGCTCTACCGGGAGGACGCCTTCGACGAGAGCGTCTGCCTCTCGGTGCTGCGCGTGCTGAGCGGACACGACGAAGTCGTGGGCCCGGACGACCCCGTGTTCCAGATCTTCCCCGAGCTGGGGGCTCTCCGGAGGCTCCGGTTGGCGCGCCTGGTGCTCCCGGACGCGGCGCTCTTCCTGGACGTCGACCCCGCCGTGGCCATGGAGCGGATCCGTTCCAGGGGCGAGGCGCAGCAGGCGCACGAGAAGGAGGACGAGCTCGAGCGGCTGCGCGGGGCATACCGGATGGTGTGCGACGTGGTCGAGCGCGAGCTGGGACGTCCCACCCGCACGCTGGACGGGAGTCTCGCTCAGGAGGAGGTGGCCGAGCACGCCCTGGGGGAGCTCGGGCGCATGGGCTTCGGGGAGCGGACGGTCGGGGTGGGGAGCGAGGGGGATGCGGGAAGGCCTCGTGGCTGACGGGCACGGCGTCCAGGTGATCGCCACGACGATCTCGGGCTCCATCGCGGACTGGGGCAAGATGGAGCGGATCGTGCCTCTCTTCCGCGAGCTCGGCCGCGACGACGTGGAGCTGCAGGCGGTGGACAGCCACGTCGAGGCCCGACGGCGCACCCGCGACCTCGTGGCGGGAGGGTGCCGGCGGGTGATCTCCGCCGGCGGATCGGGCACCTTCAACGCCGTCCTGGAGGGGTGCATCGACTCGGACGTGGGGCTCGTGGACCTGAGGCTCGGCTTCCTCCGCAAGGGCTCCGCCGACCTCATCGGCAAGGTCCTGGGCATGCCCGACGACGTCGACGAGGCCGTGCGGGTCTTCGTCGACTCGCTGGCGGCCGACGTGACCGTGCCCTGTGACGTGCTGCGCGCCGAGAGTCGGGAGACGGGCGCCCTCCGCCACCTCGTGGGCTACGGCGGAGCCGAGATCTTCGGCCGCATCCCGCGCTACACCGAGAACCGCTTCATCAAGTACTACAAAGGCGTCCTCGGCCAGCTCTTCGGCGACCTGGGGCCGTTCTTCGTGGGCGCGTCCCTGGCGGCGGCCGAGAGAACGCTGGGCAGGATCGTGGGAAGGGGGAGGCGGTGGACGATCTCGGTGGACGGCGAGGAGCGGGCCCGCGGCCGCTTCCAGGCGATGATCCTGGTGAACGGCGACCTGGGCGACGACCTGCCTTTCGCCCGAGGCGTTCCGCTCGGGTCGGGCGACTTCCACCTCTTCTGCCTGCGGGACCTCGGCGCCCGGAAGCTCCCGGGCCAGTTCAGGAGGGCGTTCGACGCGTCGATCCTGGACGAGCCGGAGCGGTGGGGCTTCGAGCACCACCGGATCGGGGACGCGCTGTCGCTGCGGCCGGACGGCGGGGCGGCGTTCCCGTTCAACGTGGACGGCTCGACCCTCCCGTGCGCGGGCGCGGTGAACGTCCGGATCGTCGACCGGGTGCGGCTGATGGCAGCGGGGGCGTGACCGGCGCTCCCGGCCGCCGGGTCCTCGTCGTGTGGATCGACGACGGGCGCCCCGTGGTTCCGGGCGGGGTCACTGCCGATCCCCGGACCGTCCTCGATTCAGGACACTCCGGACCGCCCCCTCGCCGAAAGCCCAGGAATCTCGGGCCTTCCGGCCCTGGCACACCCGTTGCGCCATCCCTCGTAGCCGAGGCCGTTTCGATCCACAGGCGAGGAGCGAGCGATGCGGTACGCGCGTTGGATGGCCGCCGGGGCCGTGGCCCTGGCGTTGGTGTCGGGGAGCCCCACCGACGGGACGGCCCAGGTCTGGGTCCGTGTGGACGCGACGTGGGAGTGGAGCACCGGGCCCGACGGACGCTACCATGAGCCCCGGTACGACGACCGGTACGATCGGTACGACCGCTACGACCGCCGGTACGACCGCCGCCGGCCCCGGTACCGCCCGGTGTACGGGATCCGCGTCCCGCCCGGTCACCGTCCGCCTCCGGGCCTCTGCCGGGTCTGGTTTCCGGGCCGTCCCCCGGGCCACCAGCCGCCACCGCGGCCGTGCGGGGCGCTCTTCCGCTACGGCGTCCCCGTGGATGCGGTGATCGTGGGTCCGGGATACCGGAACGGCCGGCCCGCGGGGCCACCGAGACCGAGGAGAGGGAACGGCCGGCGGCCGGGGGGGCGCTGAGCGCTCCCGTCCGACGAGGACTCCGGCCTCGGGGTTCGCGGGAGGAACGGGGCGAGGTGCCGCGCCGGGGCGTTCCTCCGCACCGGCCGCGAGCCTAGCTTACCATCCGAGCCACCCAGGACGAGCGACGACACCCATGAAAGCCCAACGCCTCCATCGCATCACCGACCTCCGCGAGGACGCCGAGCCCCTGGTGCTCGAGGAGGTCCCGGACCCCGAGCCCGGCCCCGGCGAGCTCCTCCTGGAGGTTGCGACGTGCGGCGTGTGCCACACCGAGCTCGACGAGATCGAGGGGCGCACGCCGCCACCGCGTCTTCCCGTGATCCTGGGGCACCAGGTGGTGGGCAGGGTGGTGGCCATGGGAGAGGAAGTCGGTCGCGAGGCTGGGGGAGAGGCGGTCGCCGCGGGTACGCGGGTCGGCGTGGCGTGGATCTGGTCCGCGTGCGGCGCCTGCACGTTCTGCCTGCGGGGGGAGGAGAACCTCTGCCCGGACTTCCGGGCCACCGGTCGGGACGCCGACGGCGGATACGCGGAGCTCATGACCGTGCCGGCGGACTTCGCCCTGCCCATCCCGGACGTGTTCAGCGACGTCGAGGCGGCCCCGCTCCTGTGCGCCGGGGCCATCGGCTACCGCTCCCTCCGCCTCACCGGACTCGAGAACGGCGGGCCCCTGGGGCTCACCGGCTTCGGCGGGTCGGGCCACCAGGTCCTGAAGATGGTCCGACACCGCTTTCCCGACTCGGACGTGCACGTCTTCGCCCGCAACCCGGTGGAGCGGGAGCACGCGCTGGAGCTGCGCGCGGCGTGGGCCGGCGACACCACGGACCGCGCGCCGCAGCCCCACCGCGCCATCATCGACACGACCCCCGTGTGGAAGCCGGTGGTCGAGGCGCTCGCGAACCTCGAGCCCGGGGGGCGCCTGGTGATCAACGCCATCCGCAAGGAGGACGACGACCAGGAGGTCCTCCTCGAGCTCGACTACGCGGAGCACCTGTGGATGGAGAGGGAGATCAAGAGCGTGGCCAACGTGACCCGCCGCGACGTGCGGGAGTTCCTGGACCTCGCCGCCGAGATCGGGCTCCGTCCCGACACCGAGGAGTTCGGGCTCGAGGAAGCCAACCGCGCGCTCCAGGAGCTCAAGACGGGCAAGATCCGGGGGGCCAAGGTGCTGCGGGTCGGCTGAGGGCCGAGCCGTCCCTCACCCATGTCGGCCCCGTGCTCGACCAGGAGTTCCGCCGCAAGTCGGAGGCGAGGAATCGGACATTGTTTCGTTTGACATAATGTATCGTGAAACTTGACTTCGGCGACGGGGCGGCGTAGATAAGTCGTCACAATCGGTTGACTAGGTGTCTACCGAAAATCCGTTGGCCCCGCCACCAAGTGAGGTCGTCATGGGTCCGAAACACCTCGTGCTCGCGCTCCTTCTCCCGCTCGCTGGCGCGGCAGCCGTCGTGGAAGCAGGGCCCGCCGATACCTGCCATCCCATGGTCATGACCGGCTTCGGGGGCAGCGACTGATGTCCCGCATCCCCACGGTTCCGCCAGACGAGGCGACCGGTCTCCGCAAGCTCTTCTTCCGCTTGGTGCGCGGCCGGTACGGCGGCGTGGTCCCGGGCATCTTCCAGGTGCTGGCGGTGGACTTCCTGGTCGCCGCTCCCGCAGCCGTGCTCTACCGGCACCTCCACCTGCGGACGCGGTCGAAGCTGACCCGTCTCCAGCGGGAGATGCTCGCCACCGTCGTGAACGGGAAGGTGGGTGGCGCGCCGTGACTGGGCCTCCACACGGCGGCGGTCCGTCGCCTCACGGGGGACGCTCACCTGAGCCACGAGTTCGCGACCACCTGGCCCGAGTACGACCTCGATCCGAAGACCCGGGCGATGCTGCGCTACGCGAGCCGACTGACGGAGGCACCGAGCATGGTGACTTCTGTCGATACGGAGCAGCTCGAACAAGCCGGTTGGACCGCTCGCGAGGTCTGGGACATCACCGCCCTCGCCTCCTTCTTCAACTTCACCGGTCGCCTGGAAGCGGCCTCGGGCTTACCGCCCGACGAGATCCCGCAGGCGGCGAGATTCGCGGAGGGTCGGGGTAGCTAGCCCCGATGGCGGGCTCCGATCGGGCAGGCCGTGGAGGAACACCGCTTTCGGCGAAGGAGGCCGCGCCCTCGCCACGGGCGTGCTTGCACGAAGCCGCCCGGCACCGGACATTGGGTCTCCATCCCCGGAGTCCGGGCCCCCTGGCTCTCCTGGATCCCCCCTACAGGAGTCGCCATGTCCCCGACCGACCCCACCGGCCACGACGAGGGCGGCCGCGGTTCACTCGTGCGCCGTCAGGCCGCCGTCATACGGCTCAGCCACGAGATCTCCATGGCCCACGACGAGGCCGAGGTCTGCCAGATCGTCGCGGACGGGCTGAGGGACGACGCGCTGGGCTACGAGTTCCTGGGAATCTTCCTGGTCGATGAAGCCACCGGGGACCGGGTCCTCCAGGTCGGCTTCGGCTGGCCCGACGCCAAGCCCGATTGGAGACTCCCCCCGGGGACGGGCCTGAACGAGCGGGTCCTGAAGGACGGGAAACTCCACTACAGCCCCCGGGTCGAGGACGAGCCCGCCTACGTCGCCACCCTCGGCAACGGCTGCGAGGTGGATGTGCCGATGAAGGCCGGGGACGACATCCTGGGTGTCCTCACGGTGGAGAGCGCGCACGAGGACGCCTTCAACGAGGAGGACTTCCAGATCCTCCAGGCCGCCGCCAACCAGGCCGGAATCGCCATCGCCCGGACCCGCCTCCTGGAGGAGGAACGTGAGCGCGCCAACGAGCGCGAAGCGCTGCTCGACACCATCGCCGACCTCTCGGCCCAGCTGGATCCGCGGGATCTGCTGGACGCCGTGCTCGCGCGCGCCGTGAAGCTCCTGGGAGCCGTCGGGGGCGAGCTCGCCACCTTCGACGAGAGCCGGCGGGTCATGACGGTGGTGAGCAACTACGGCATGAGCGAGGACTCGCGGGGCTCCGAGCTGGCCTACGGCGAGGGGGCCATGGGACATGTGGCCGAGACCGGCGAGACGATGATCATCGACGACTACCGCGAGTGGGCGGGCCGCTCCGATCAGTACGCGGAGATCAACGCCCGCGCCGTCGTCGTCGCCCCGCTCTTCATGGGAAGTCGGCCCGTCGGAGCCATGAACGTCTGGCACGAGGACCCCCAGGAGCACTTCGCCGAAGGAGACCTGGCCCTCCTCAACCTGTTCGGACAGCAGGCCGCCATCGCCATCCACAACGCCCGGCTCTTCCACGAAGCCCGGCGTCAGAAGGAGTACCTCGAGTCCATCATGCGGACGTCGCCGGTGGCGATCGTGGCGCTGGATCTGGCCGAGAACATCGTCAGCGTGAATCCGGCCTTCACGAGGCTCTACGGCTACGCTCACGACGAGGTGATCGGGAAGAATCTCGACAGCCTCATCACGACCGAGGACATGCGTGCCGAGGCTCGCGAGTACACGCGACGGGCCCGCCACTCGGAGACGCACGGGATCGCGCAGCGCTGCCGCAAGGACGGGACGATGGTCGACGTGGAGATCCTCGCGGTGAAGGTGGAGGTCGAGGGCGAGCACGTGGGGATGATGGCGCTCTATCACGACATCACCGAGCTCATGGAGGCCCGCCGCGCGGCCGAGGAGGCGAACCAGTCGAAGTCCCGTTTCCTGGCGAACATGAGCCACGAGCTCCGGACCCCGCTGAACGCCATCCTGGGCTACTCGGAGATGCTGGCGGAGGAGGCCGAGGACGACGGCAACGACGCGTACGTCCCCGACCTCGACAAGATCCACTCCG
>JASFUL010000176.1:0-9748 GCA_050050315.1 Gemmatimonadota bacterium | reverse complement strand
CATAGGCGGAAGTCGGTGGCGACCTGGTCGTTCCGCGAGCGGCCCGTGTGGAGCTTCCCGGCCACCTCGCCGACCTCCTCGAAGAGCAGCCGTTCCACGAGCGAGTGGATGTCCTCGTCGGACGCGCGGGCGAAGTCCCCCCGTCCCGGACCCTCGAGGCCACCTTCCTCCAGTCGGCGCGCCACCGCGTCCAGGCCGCGACGGAGCGCCTCGCCCTCGTCGGGCGAGAGCACGCCCGCCCCTTCGAGGGCGCGGGTCCAGGCACGACTCCCGCGAAGGTCGTGACGCCAGAGGCGCCGGTCCACGTCGAGGCTGAGATTGAGGGGGACCATCTCCGGGGCGAGACCGCCCTCGAAGCGGCCGCCCCAGAGCGCGTTCGACCCGGTGGCAGAGGTGTCGGTCACGATGATCGGGGCCGGAGGTGGACCGACCCCGAGTGGGCCGGCGGCGGTACCGGCCTCAAGGTTGGGCCCGCCGTCCGTCCGCCGCCACCCCCACCTGCGCCGGTCGGAGGCGGAGGCTTCCGTTCCGGCGACTGCCCTCGCGAGGCGTCAACGATGGGAGCGGCTCCCCCGTTCGGCGATCGCGTCCAGACGCTCGGCCACCTCGTTCACGTGGCGGTCCTCACGACAGATCACCAGGATGGTGTCGTCTCCCGCGAGGGTCCCGAGGACCTCGGGCCACTCCTCCCAGTCGATGGCGAGGGCGACGGCCTGGGCGCCGCCGGTCATCGTCCGGACGACCAGGAGATTCCGACTCCCCTCGGCGCCGAGGAACAGGGTGGGCAGGAGGTTCTCCAGGGGCGGCGTGTTCTCCCACTCCTCGGGCAGGGTGTAGTGGGAGGATCCGTCGGCTCCGGACACCTTCACGAGGCGCAGCTCCCGGATGTCCCGGGAGACCGTCGCCTGGGTCACCTCGAAGCCGCGGCCCGCCAGCAGCTCCCGGAGACGTTCCTGGCTCCCGACCTGGTGCTCCCGCACGAGGTCCAGGACGGCCGTGTGGCGCTCCCGCTTCGACACGTCACGCCACCTTCCCGACCAGCGCCTTCACCGCGGAAGGGTCGAATCCCACGGTCCTGCCGATTTCCGCTCCGTCCCGGAACGCCACCAGCGTGGGGATCCCCCGGATGCCCATACGGGTGGCGAGGCCCTGGGCCTGGTCCGAGTCGACCTTCGTGAACAGCACCCGGCCCACGTGCTCCCGCGCCAGGTCGTCGAGGAGGGGGGCCATGAGCTTGCACGGCTGGCACCAGTCCGCGTAGAAGTCGACGATCACCGGGCCACCCGCCTCCAGCACCGTTCTCTCGAAGTCCTCCTCCGAGACCCTCATGGGCCGGTCCAGGAGCATGGGCTTCTCGCACTTCCCGCACCTCGGACGGGCTTCGGCCTTCTCGAGGTCCACCTGGTTCAGCGTGAGGCAGAAGGGGCACCGCAGCGTCACGGGCACCCCGACGTGGTCAGGGGTCACGGTCTGGCTCTCCTTCGGAAGTGGACGTCGACCCCGCACGGACGGCACCACGCCGTCCCGCAGCGTGCGGGCCACATTGCCGACGTACCCCGGCGGGCCGACCCGGTTCGGATCCCCACCGGGGCGGGCTTGGCCGGATCGTCCAGGACCTCGACGCCCCAGGACCGTCACGCCGAACCGGCCCGCGCTCCCGCCCGACGGCGCCCGAAGGGGCGGAGCCGCCGTCCGCGGCCCCGCCCCCCCTGTGCCGGTCGCACGCTCCTCCCGCCGCGCTCCGGCGCCCGATCCGACCCGCGAGAACGCCGGCCCCTAGGTCCTCACAGCTCGTACTTCATCTGGATCATCAGGAAGCGTCCGATCTCCGGCACCCCCACGAAGCTCCGGTATCCCGTGTCGAAGAGGTTCTGGACGTTCAGCTGGAGCTCCGCCCCGAGGTCCGGGAAGCGGTAGCCCAGGAGGAGGTCGAAGATCGACGCGCTCTCGATGCAGCCCCGGATCACGTCGCCCTCGGAGAGGCCGGGGAGGCACGCGAGCCCCACGAAGTCGGCGGAGTTGACGGGGAACTCGGAGGTGTAGCGGAAGCGCCCCTCGCCCGTGAAGCGGTCGTTCCTGTACCCGAGCGTCACGGAGCCCTTGAAGTCCGGGGCGTTCAGGCCGAGGACCTCGTTCACGTCCTCCACCCTGTCGAAGTCCTCGACCTCCTTGTCCGTCTCCTGGTCCACGATGAAGAAGTCGTCGCTCACCCACGAGGCGGTACCGTCCAGCGTCCACTGGTCGTTGAGGAACGCCCGGAACGCCATGTCCCAACCCCACATGTCGACCTCGCCGAAATTCACGTAGCTGGCGACGATGTCGGCGGTACCGGTCTGGACGTCGTCGGACGAGACGACACCGACCGGTGTCGCCGCGAGGCCGGGGAAGCCCGGGATGCCCGCGCCGGTGACGAGGGCCTGAACCTGCGGGGCGGGGACTCCCGCCCCGAGCAGGCGGGCCGCGAGGTCCTCACCGTCCAGCAGGAGGAGCGGAGTCCGCACTACCAGCGGCGACGTGAAGTTGTCGCGCTTGCTGTACCAGACGTCCGCCGAGAGGGAGACCCGCTCCTGGAGCACCCCCTGGTAGCCCACCTCGAAGGTCTGGGTCGTCGACTCCTCCAGGGGGGGCGTGTCGGGGATGGTCGTCCCGGCCAGGGGGACCACGCTCCTGTCCACCGGGTTGAGGAGGTTGAGGCCGACCCCCTGCATGGGGATCATGCCGAGCTGCTGGTACTGGGGCGCCGAGATCGCGCCCTGGGCCAGAAGGAGGTTGAGCGCCATCTGCCACGCCGCCTCCGGCGTGCCCGGCAACAGGGCACCCCCTCCGTCCGGGTTGAAGGGCGACCGCATCCCCCTCAAGCTCCCGTCGTCGTTCTGGAACGAGTACCCGTCCCGGCCCGGTCCCTGGGCCCGGGTGAAGAAGCCCAGGGATTCCAGCCCCTGCGCGAGGCCTGCGTTGATGTCGAGGAAGTAGTTGAGCGTCGTCGGGGTCGAGAACGCCCGGTTGAAGGTGAACCGGAAGCTCTGGTTCTCGTCCGGCTTGAACACAAGCGCAGCTCGAGGAGACCACACGAGGTGGTCCAGAACGGAGCTGTCGTCGACCCTGAGAGCGCCGATGAGGTCGAACTGGTCGGTGAGGGCTGTCTGCGACTGGAGGTAGCCCCCCACCTCGTCGATGTTGTCGTCGTCCTCGTACTGACCGTTGATCCGTCCCTCGGTCTGGGGCCGGGTCAGGAAGACGTCGACGCCGTAGGTGAAGTCCTGGCGGGCCTGGCCGTTGGCCATGGCCTCGCCCAGGCTGAACCCGTGCTGGACCTGGCCGACGTACATCTTCGAGTTGTCGACCAGCGGCGCTCCCTGCCGGACCAGGTAGGAGTCCCCGGCGTCGGAGGCGTTCACGTAGACCTGGGCGAAGAGGCGGTTCCAGTTGAAGCGCGTCTGGTAGTAGGAGTAGAGCCAGTCGTCGGTCTGTCCGGCCCCGATGCCCGTGAGCTCGATCCCGTCGGCGCTCGTTGCGCCCGCCTGGAAGACCCACGTGGCTTCGTCGTTCACGCGCCAATCCGCCCGCACCTCCCCCCCCCACCGCTGGATCTGGTAGTCACGCACGCCGACCCGGGAGACGGCCAGCGCGATCGCGTCCTCGGGCACCCCCTGCGCCCGAAGGCCGGCCTCGATGAACGGGATCCGCCCTCTCGCCTCGACCTCTGCCGGATCTACGAACTCCCAGTCGTTGGCGCGCACGTACTGGCCAGACACCTTGATCCCGAACGTCCCCTCCTCGTCGAGGAGGTGGGAGCTCCGGAACAGGCCCTTGAAGAAACTCCGCTCGCCCCCGGCCACCGCGATCCGGGTCCTCTGGCTCGTCAGCGGCGACTTGGTGATGAGGTGGAGCACGCCGTTCGCCGTGTTGGGTCCGTACAGGGCCGAGCCCGGGCCGAGGACGACCTCCATCCGGGCCAGGTCGTCGTCGTTGGTGGGGATGAAGTGGATCAGGTTCACCCGGAGCGACGGGATTCCGGCGATGCGGTTGTCGGTCAGCGTGTGCAGCGCGCCGGAGAAGATGTTGTTGAAGCCCCGGACCACCACGTTCGCCGACTGTACGCCCTGCTTGATGATGTCGACGCCCGGTGCGGAGTACAGGTGCTGGACCGGCGTGGCCACCGGGCGCTCGTCGATCGTGCGCTCGCCGACGGTCGCCATGGTCGCCGGGGCGTCGACCTTCTTCTGGAGCTGTCGGCCGGCGGAGATCACCATCTCGTCGAGGGCGAAGACGTTCGACTCCATCGCGGCGCCCACGTCGCTCGTCTGGCCGTCCCGGACCGTCACGCCTTCGACGGTCTCGGTCGCGTACCCCACGATGACGAAAGAGACCGTGTACGTGCCGGGGCGCACGGCGACCCGGACCTGGCCGTTCTGGTTGGTCTGACCCCCGGTTTCGACGCCGCCCCCGGTGATCCCCACCTGCACTGTCGGCAGGGGTCGGGCGGTCGCGGCCTCGGTGGCCCGGGCGAGGATGTAGCCCTCCTGGGCCTGGAGAGGAGCGCTGCCGAGCATCAGGAGCACCAGCGAGACGGGAAGGACTCCGAACGTGGCTCGCATCGACGGACCTCGCGGGTATGGCGGATGCGGTGGAGAGCCCCGGCCCGGGCACGCCGCCGTGCGACATTGCCGCTCCAGGCGGAAGGTCCCCCGTTCCGCCTCGAGCCGGGAATACGCCGGACCCGCCCAAGATACGCGAGGCCTACGGGGGCTGCAAACCTGGCCGGCCGTGGCGTCCCGGGCTGGCGCGAGCCCTCCGGAAGGTCCACAATCGGCACCGGACACACTCGTCGTCCCGCTGCGTTCGCCTGCATCCCCCTGACCGTCCATGGACACAGACCCGCCGAGCCCCGGGGACGTCCGAAGAGCCAGGGAGCGCGTCGCCCGGGCGGTCCACCATACGCCGCTCTCCGGCTCGACCACGCTCTCGCGGGAGGTCGGCGCGCCGATCCACCTGAAGTGTGAGCACCTGCAGAAGACGGGCTCGTTCAAGGTGAGGGGAGCGCTGAACTTCATGCTCGGGCTGGACGACCAGGCGCGAGCGAGGGGGGTCGTGACCATCAGCGCGGGCAACCACGCCCAGGCCACCGCGTGGGCCGCCCGGCGGGCCGGCGTGCCCGCCACGGTCGTGATGCCGGCGGACGCCTCCCGGACCAAGGCCGCCGCCAGCGCGGAGTACGGGGCCGACGTCGTGCTCCACGGCACCGTCTTCGAGGCCTTCCGACTCGCCCTCGACCGGGCCGAGGACGAGGGGCTCACGTTCGTCCATCCCTTCGACGACCCGCGCATCCTGGCCGGACAGGGCACGGTCGCCCTCGAGATCCTCGACGACCTGCCCGACGTGGCCACCCTGGTGGTCCCCATCGGGGGCGGCGGACTCTGCGGGGGCATCGCGGCCGCCCTGGCCGAGCGCCCGGACATCCGGCTGTTCGGTGTGGAGCCGGAGGGCGCCGCGGCGATGCGGCGCAGCCTGGACCTGGGGCGGCCCGTCCGCCTGGACGCAGTGGACACGGTCGCCGACGGTCTCGGAGCCCCCATGGCTGGCGAGCTCACCTACCCGCTGATCCGCGACCGGGTCGAGGACGTCGTGGTGGTCCGCGACCGGGCCATCACCGAGGCGATGGCCTTCCTGCTCGAGCGCACGAAGCAGCTCGTGGAGCCGGCGGGGGCGGCGGGGGTCGCGGCCCTGCGCCAGGGGCTCGTCCCGCCGGGACCCGGCCCTGTGGGGGTCGTGCTCAGCGGCG
This sequence comes from Gemmatimonadota bacterium, assembly GCA_050050315.1. GTDB lineage: Bacteria > Gemmatimonadota > Gemmatimonadetes > Longimicrobiales > Gaopeijiaceae > JASFUL01. The sequence continues at coordinate 3,966 of JASFUL010000176.1, read as the reverse complement.
GGAACGTCGATCTCGACCGGCTGGGGGACCTGCTACGCCCGTGAGCTCACCGACCCCGCGTCGCCCTCCCATCCAGCGAGACCCGAGGAGCCCATGTGCAGGATGACCGCCTATCTCGGCGCGCCGATCGCGGCTTCCACCCTCGTGTACGGGGGCGAGCACTCGCTTCTGCGGCAGAGCTGGGCGCCGCGGGAGCTCCTGACGGGATCGGTGAACGCCGACGGCTGGGGGGTCGCCTGGTGGCGTGACGGGCGGGCGGTCCGGCTGGCCCGGGCCGAGCCGGCCTGGTACGACCCCGGCGTTCGGGCCGTGCTCGAGGGAGCCCCCTCCGGGTGTGGCGTGGCGGCCATCCGCAACGCCACGCCGGGGATCCCGGTGGGTCCCCACGCGGTGGCCCCGTTCGTCCGGGGCCCGTGGGCCTTCGTCCTGAACGGTTGGGTCCCGGACTTCCGCCAACGGCACATGCGTGCTCTTCGCCGTGGCCTCCCCGACGAACTCTACGGGGCCCTCACCGGGTCGTCGGACACCGAGACGCTCTTCCTGCTGGCCGTCCGCGCCATGGACGAAGGCGCTTCCCCAGGCGAGGCGCTGCAGGACGTGGTCCGTCGGGCTCTGGACGGGGTGGAGGAGCGAGGGGGAGGGGAGTGCCAGCTCGCCCTCCTGCTGGCCGACGGCCGGGAGGTCGCGGTGGCGCTGGCGTCGAACGTCGAGCGGACCCACTCGCTCTACGTCGTGGAAGGCGGACGCCTCGCCCCCGACGGCGTGCTGGTCGCCTCCGAGCGGCTGGACGACGACGGAGGATGGCGACGCCTGCCGGCCCACCACCTCCTGACCGTCCAGGAGGCCGGCGTGGAGATCCGCCCCCTCGAGCGGGGCTGAGCGGGACGCCCGGCGACCCCCTCCCCTTCCCCCTCAGGCCGGGTCGGCGAGCGCCAGCGCGTAGAGCCCCCCGGGATCCTCCCGCCACTCCCGGAGACTCATGCCCGCCGCCCCGAGCATCTCCTCCACGCCCGGCCGGTCGTACTTCGTGCTGATCTCGGTCCGGACGCTCTCTCCGTCGCGGAACGACACCGTGCTCCCGTCGGGGAGGCTCACCGTCTGGGGACCGACCGCCACGAGGTGCATCTCGATGCGTCCCTCCCCGGGCTCCCAGAAGGCCGTGTGGCGGAAGGCGTCCACGTCGAAGTCCGTGCCGAGGTCGCGGTTGAGCACCCGCAGGATGTTCCGGTTGAACTCGGCCGTCACGCCCCGGGCGTCGTTGTAGGCCGCCTCGAGCCGCTCCACGCTCTTGCGCGGGCCGGGGCGGAGGTCGGCTCCGAGGAGGAAGACGTCCTCCGGCTCCATGATCGCCCGGACCTGACGGAGGATCCGCACCGCGTCCGGCGGTCCGAAGTTCCCGATGGTGCTCCCCAGGAGGGCGAACACGGCCGGGGACGGGGGATGGGCGGCCGGGTCGAGAGGCGCGGTGAAGTCGGCTGCGTGGGGCCGGATCTCCAGGCCGGGATAGTCTTCGCGGAGGCCCTCGGCCACCGAACGAAGGAACGCCTCGCTCACGTCCACCGGCACGAAGACGGCTCCCGGGACGAGCACCACCATGGCATCCAGGAGGAGACGGGTCTTGTCGGCGGCGCCGGCGCCGAGCTCGACCAGCCCGTGGGGCTCGATCTCCGCGACCCAGACCGGGGCCCACCGCTCGAGCAGCGCTCGCTCGCTCCGGGTCGGGTAGTACTCCTCCAGGCCCGTGATCTCCTCGAACAGCTCCGACCCCCGGCGGTCGTAGAAGTACTTGGAGGGAATGGTCTTGGGCGCCTTCCTGAGGCCTTCGATGGCGTCTCTCACGCGTTCTCCCGGGAGGGCGGCCCCGCCGGGGGCTCCACGCCCGCTCCTTCGTTGTGCCGTCGCGCCCGCCGCCGTACCATCCGGGGCATCGGGCCAGACCCCGGCGCGCCTCCGCCCGCCGGGACGCGCAGCCGCTCCGGGCCGACGCCGGCGGCCAGCGCGTCGACCTCGGGGCGTCCAGGGTAGCGAACGGGGCGCGCGGCCATCGAATCTCCGTGGTGGGGGGTCGCGGGCCGGCGGTCCGGCCCGGGGGCCGCGTGAAACCCCCGGACACCGCCCGGGGGTTCCCCTCCTCGACCGGACGGGGGGCGCTCGTCCGAAAACCACTCGTTCCACACGGAGTGAGCCATGCAGGTCGACGTCATCGTCATCGGCGCGGGCCAGGCCGGCCCGCCCCTCGCCACGCGCTTCGCTCGTGAGGGACGGCGCGTGGTGGTGTTCGAGCGGGCCCTGGTCGGAGGCACGTGCGTCAACTACGGGTGCACCCCCACGAAGACGCTGATCGCGAGCGCCCGGGCCGCCTACGAGGCCCGGCGGGCGGGCGACCTCGGCGTCCGGGTCGGCCGGGTCGAGGTGGACCTGGCCGCCGTCGTCGATCGCAAGGAGGCCATGGTCCAAGAGTGGCGCTCGGGGGTGGAGAAGGGCCTGGAGGAGGCGGGGGAGGGGCTCACGCTGGTCCGGGACCACGCCCGTTTCGTCGCGCCGGGCGTCGTGGAGGCCGGGGGCGACCGCTGGACCGCCGAGCACGTCGTCGTGAACACGGGGGCCCGCCCCGCCGTGCCGGACATCCCGGGCCTCGACGGGGTCCCCTGGCTGGACAACGCCTCGCTCATGGGCCTCCGGGAGATCCCGCGTCACCTGGTCGTGCTGGGAGGGGGATACATCGGGTGCGAGCTCGGACAGGCATTCAGGCGGTTCGGGTCCGACGTCACGATCGTGGACCGCAACGCCCACCTCCTCTCCCGCGAGGACGCCGACGTCTCGGAGGCCCTGGAGGGGGCCTTCCGCGACGAGGGGATGGAGCTCGTTCTCGAGGCCGAGGCCCGGCGCGTGGACCCCGACCCGGACGGCGGAGTGCGGGTCGTCCTGTCGAACGACACCACCGTCCGCGGCTCCCACCTCCTGCTGGCCGTCGGCAGGCGCCCCAACACGGACGACCTCGGGTGCGCGGAGGGGGGCATCGAGCGGGACGGGCGGGGGGCCATCGTCGTCGACGATCGCTACCGCACCTCGGCCGAGGGAGTCTACGCCGTGGGAGACGTCACCGGCGGTCCGCAATTCACCCACGCGTCCTGGGACGATCACCGCATCCTCTTCGACCTCCTGCACGGCGACGACCGCCGGACGCGGCCCGATCGGCTGGTCCCGTACGCGGTCTTCACCGATCCCCAGGTGTCCCGCGTGGGGCTGTCCGAGCGTCAGGCCCGGGCTCGCGGCGTCGCCCACGAGGTGGCCCGACTCCCCTTCGGCAGGGTCGCTCGTGCCCGCGAGGTGGGGCGCGAGGTCGGCGTGATCAAGGTGCTCGTGGAGCCCGATTCCGAACGCCTGCTCGGGGCCGCGGTGGTCGGAGTGGAGGCCGGTGAGCTGATCCACCTGGTCTCCCTCCTCATGCAGGCGGACGCGCCGGCCCGCGTCCTCGTCGACGCCGAGATCGTGCATCCAGCCTTCGCCGAAGGCCTCCAGAGCGCGGTGATGCGGCTGGACCGCTATGCCCTCTGACGCCCCGGAGCACGTCCTGGAGGCCCGGGATGTCAGGAAGCGCTACGGGTCCGACGGGCGGGTGGTGGCGCTGGACGGCGTCAGCCTGACCGTGGACGCGGGGGAGTGCGTCGCGCTGGTGGGCGAATCGGGCTCGGGCAAGACGACGCTGGGCCGGACCAGTCTGCGCCTCGTCGAGCCGACCAATGGCCGGATCGCCGTCCTGGGACGGGACATCAGCGACATGCCCCAGGGCAAGCTGCGGCCGATGCGGGCCCGCATGCAGATGATCTTCCAGGATCCCACCTCCAGCCTCAGCCCCAGGATGAAGGTATCGTCCCTCCTCCTGGAGCCCTTTCGCATCCACGACGAGCCGGTGGACGAGGAGGGCAAGGTGGAGGAGTTGCTGTCGATGGTGGGCCTGTCGTC
>JASFUL010000175.1:0-9774 GCA_050050315.1 Gemmatimonadota bacterium | reverse complement strand
TTCACCACGGTCCAGCCGGTCACGATCCGGGCCGACGCCACCGGAGCCGACCGATACTGGAACCGCGTCGTGCCGTACCGGTGGACGGATTTCGAGACCGGGCGTTCGGAGTGCGGGGTCGCCTACCGCCTCCCGCCCGACATGTCCGCGATCCGTCGCGTGCGGGAAGCCCGTGCCCCGACCGGGCTCGGCCCGCTCCTGGACGCCGTCCGGGGCGTGCGGGCGCCCCAGGTGCACGGGACGAGGTTCCGGACGGTCCGCTGGGCCGACGCCTCCGATCCCGTCCGGGAGGAGGACTTCGCCTATCCGGACTGGAACGGGGACCCGTACGGCACGTCGGTCCTCAACCTCCTGGGAAGCGCGGTGGGCTTCCGGAACCAGAGCCTCTCGTACTGGCCGACCGTCCTGTTCCCGTTCGTCTACCCGATCGGCGTGGGGTTGGTGGGCGTCGTCCTGATGGCGGTCGGCCTCATCGGCCGAAGAAGTGCCTCAGGCCGTCCGCCAGCGCGCTCTGCCAGTTGAGGTCGCTGTGAACGCCCGTGAACTCGGCGTAGTCCAGGTCGTAGCCCCGGGCCCGCAGGACGTCACGCATGTGCCGGTTCGTCGCCACCATGTAGTGGCCGTGGTTGCCCGGCGTCACCACCGTCTCGAGGTTGCCGGCCCGGAGGAACCAGCGCACGTCCCGGGAGGCCGAGGCGGCCACCCGCCCGGCCAACCACTCGTACTCCGTGGCGGCTGCCGGCTTCCAGTAGAAGGAGCCGGAGAGGGCGATGACGTTCGCCACGAGGTCGGGCCTCTCGAAGGCCACGATGCCGCTGACGAGACCCCGGCGACTCGTCCCGCCGATGGCGACCTCGTGGGGGTCCGCCGCGACGTGGAAGTCCCGCCGGACCGTCGGCAGGACGTCGTCCGCCAGGAACTCCACCGCGGGCCGGTAGGCGTCGCTCCCGTCGCCCCCCGCGTCGACCAGCAGCATGACGACGGGCTCGATCTCCCCCCGGCGGATCAGGTGCTCGAGGATCCAGTCCCCCGGCATGGCGATCCCGAAGGTGTAGGAGTTCAGGCCGACGAAGAGAGGGTAGGGGTGCGTCCGGTCGGGGTCGTACGCCTCGGGCGTGTACACGTAGACGACGGTGCTGTCCCCGCCCGACACCACCCGCACCTGGTGCCAGCGCCCCGGTCCTTCGCCCCGCTCTCCCCGCCACGGCTGGGGCGGGGCGCCCGGCAGCTCCACGACCGACTCGGGCCGGAAGCGCTCGTGGGGGTCGTAGACGGTGGGGTTCAGGGGGTCCAGCTCGCGGGCGGGCTCGCTCGCCCCCGCCCGCGCCACGGAGAAGACATAGGGCAGCCGCAGGTCGTTGGCGACGACGTAGGAGCGGTACCAGACGTCGGCCGAGGGGATGCGGGCCATCCCGCCGAGCGTGTCGAAGTCCGTCCCGAACGGTGCGGCGGCGGCCTGTACCTCCAGCGCCAGGAGCCCCGACTCGACGCGCACGTCCGTCACGTCACCCCCACCCCGGAAGACGAACGTCACGACCGAGCGGCCCGGCCCCGCCCGCTCGACGATGGGCGCGCCCCGCTCGGCGACGGTCTCCCAGAACGCCCGCACCGCCCCGGTGTCCCCGGCCCGGCTCCGCGTCTCCAGCTCCTCGATCGTGGGCGACGTGGGGGCCCCCTGGGCGGCGGCCAGGTCGGCGGAAGGCCCCGCCCCGGCGACGGAGGCGAGGAGGACGGCCCCCACGAGGCCGGAGGACCGCGGATGGGGAATGGATGTGCGTGCGTGGCTCGGCATGGACGCTCCTCGGCGGGTGGGATTCGGATCGATCACCCACTCGGACGGGCGGTGCGGGCGCGTTGTTTGAGTCCGGTCGCGAGAGCCTTCTCCCGCCCCTCCCCCGTGTGTCCGGGCGGAGAGAGCGGTAGGTTGCGCGCGGGACGGCGGGGCTCCTGATGGCGTCGGGCCCACGGGTATGGATCCTGGAAGAGGGCCAGGCGGAGGTGCTCGAGCGGGTCGAGCCCGGGGTCTTCGACCGCCCGCTCGATCCGCGCTGGACGGCCGTGTTCCTCCAGGATCCGCGTCATCACCTGGCGGTGGCGGTGGTGGAGGGGGTCGTCGTGGGGATCGCGTCGGGCGTCGACTACGTGCATCCGGACAAGCCGCCGGAGCTCTGGGTCAACGAGATCGCGGTAGCCCCGGGTCATCGGGGGGCGGGTCTGGGCCGGCGCCTGCTGGAGCGCTTGCTGGATCACGGGCGGACGCTCGGGTGCCGCTCCGCCTGGGTGGTCACCGAAGAGGGCAACGCTCCGGCCCGGGCCCTCTTCCGGAGCGCGGGTGGGGTCGAGCCGGAAGGCTCGGCGGTCCTGGTGGAGTTCGACCTGACGGGATGAGGAGGCCGTGTGCGATACGACTCGAAGGAACAGCTGCTGGCGAGCATCGAGGGAGAGCACGACACGCTCGTGGAGATGCTCGACGGGATCCCCGCGAGCCGGTGGGGCGAGTCCGGCGTGTGGGGCGACGGCTGGACCGTGACCGACCTGGTGGCCCACCTCTCCGAGTGGCACCGGATGTTCCTGCGGTGGTACCGCGACGGCCTGGAGGGCCGCTCGCCCGACATGCCCGCGCCGGGCTACAAGTGGAACCAGACGCCGGAGCTGAACCGCGAGATCCAGCGGAAGCACCGGGACGAGAGTCCGGATCGGGCGCGGGCGGACTTCGAGGCCTCCCACGCCGACGTGCTCGAGGTCGCCCGCGACCTTCCTGCCGAAGCGCTCCTGCGTCCGGGCCACTTCGAGTGGACGGGCAAGCATCCCCTGACGACCTACCTCGGACCCAACACGGCGAGCCACTACCGGTTCGCGATCAAGGTGCTGAAGCGTTGGCGGGGCAAGGGAGGCTGATTCCATGGGGGGACGCACGACCGGCGAGCGCCCGAACGGGGAACGATCGGTCGGCAGTTGGGGGGTGGGGCCGCTGCTGCTGCGCCTGTTCCTGTCGTTCGTGCTCGTCTACGGGACGCAGGACAACGTCTTCGATCGCGGGCGCATGCTCGAGTTCGCGGACTTCCTGGAGACGAACGGCTTTCCGTGGCCCCTGCTTTCGGCCCACGTCTCGGCGTACGCACAGTTCGTCTGTGGGCTGCTGCTCCTGCTGGGCCTCTTCACCCGTCCCGCGGCGTTCCTGATGGTGGTGAACTTCCTCGTCGCGCTCGTGATGGTCCACCTGGGCCTCTCGTTCGACGCGAACATCGCCCCCATGGCCATGCTCTTCGGGTCGCTCTACTTCCTGGTCGACGGTCCGGGCCCGATCTCGCTGGACGGGTGGCGGGCGCGCCGGCGCGAGGAAGCCCGGTGAGCCGGCGGTCGCTCCTGCTCGTCACGGGTGCGTCGGGCGTGGGCAAGACGACCGCCGTCGAGGCTGTGGCGGCGAGGGCCCGGCCCGGCGTGGCCGTGTTCCACTTCGACCGGATCGGCGTCCCCGACGCCGAGACCCTGGAGCGCGAGTACGGATCGGGGGCGGCCTGGCGCGCCTCGGCCCTGGGACGCTGGATGGACCGCCTGCGGGGCGAGCCGGCGCCCGTCGCCGTGCTCGACGGCCAGGTCGAGCCGGCCCTCGTGGAGGGGCGGCGCGACGGCGACCGGACGGCGGCCGCGGTGCTCCTCGACTGCGAACGCGGCGTCCGGGAAGCCCGCCTGCGGGGGAGGGGGAGGCCGGAGCTGGCCAGCCACGAGATGCACGCCTGGGCCGCCTACCTCAGGGGCCAGGCGGACGCCCTCGGGATTCCGGTGATCGACACCACGGGGCGGACGCCCGAGGAGGTGGCCGACGCGCTCGAGGCCCGGATGCGGACGCTCCCTCGATCGGCCGGCGGCGGCGGAGTGGATCTTCCGGCGGCCTCCTCGGGGTAGACGCGGCGACGGTCCGCGAGGACGTGCCACCACTTCGACGAGGACGACGCGAGCGATGCTCTCCGCCCAGCAGGCCCTCGAACGGCTCCGAGAGGGAAACCGGCGATTCGTCACGGAGGGATTCGATCCCAGGAGCGGGACGGACCGGGGTCGGCGCAGCAAGCTCGTGGAGGGCCAGGAGCCGTTCGCCGTCGTGCTCGGGTGCTCGGACTCGAGGGTTCCCGCCGAGATCGTGTTCGACGTCGGCCTGGGCGATCTGTTCGTCATCCGGGTGGCCGGGAACATCGTCGCTCCGTCGCTGGTGGGGAGCGTCGAGTTCGCGGCCGACCAGCTCGGCACGCGCCTGGTCGTCGTCCTCGGCCACTCGATGTGCGGGGCGGTGCAGGCCACGCTGGCGGAGCTCGAGCGCCCCGCCCCGAACCGGTCGCCCAACCTGCGATCCATCGTCGACCGGATCCGCCCCGCGGTCGAGGGGCTGCTGGAGACGGAGCTGGCGCGGCAACCGGATGCCCTCGTGCGCCACGCGGTGCGCGCCAACGTCCGCGCCTCCGCCAACCAGCTCCGGCACGGCTCGCGGGTCCTCGAGGAGCTGATCCGCGACGACGGGCTGCGGGTGGTCGGCGCGGAGTACGCCCTCGACACCGGCGAGGTGGAGTGCTTCGACGGCCGGTGGTGACCGGCGACGCGGCCGCCGACGCGGCGGGACAGCCGGGGACGTACGTCCTGGTCGTCCGGTCTCCGGCCACGGGAGCGGTCCGGGTCGGTCGCCTCGGCAGCCTGGCCCTCGACGGCCGGTGGCTGCTCTACGTCGGAAGCGCCCTCGGTCCGGGAGGCCTGCGGGCCCGGGTGGGCCGACACGTCGCCGGGGCCCGGGCGGTCCACTGGCACGTCGACCGCCTGCTGCGTTCCGCGGAGGTGGTCGAGGTCTGGCTGGGACCCGGGGAAGGGCGGCGGGAAGAGTCGTGGGCCCGGACGCTCCGGGCCGCGCCGGGTGCCTCCGTCCCCCTTCCCGGCTTCGGCGCGAGCGACTGCGGATGTGCGGGACACCTGGTGGCCTTCGAGGCCCGGCCGCGCGTACAGGAGTTCCGGGGCTGGCTCCGGGAAGCTGGCGCGGAGGTCGGAAAGCTGGTAGCGGTGAAGGGGAGTCGACGGCTCGGGACGGTGTTCGGCCGCTGACCGGGCCGGTGGCGGCGTGAGGCCGGGCGGAGCGAACCGGAGGCGAAGAAGATGGGCACGACGGGTCGGATCTTCGTGGTGATCGGCGGGCTGGTCGGGGTGGCGGCGGTCGGCGGGGGCCATGCGGCGCCCCCCGGGGAGGGGAGCCTCCCGGCCGACTTCACGGGCGAGATCAAGCCCGTGCTCTACGTGGCGGACGTGGAGGTGAGCGCCCCGTTCTACCGCGACGTGCTGGGGTTCGAGTTCCTCGGCTACTCGGAGGCGGACGGGAGCCCGTACTACGCCGAGATGGCCGCGGGCTCGCAGAAGTTCGGGCTCCACGACCCCATGAACGAGGAACAGGAGAGCTGGGTCGGCCACCAGCGGCTCTACTTCCGGGTGACCGACGTGCGGGCGCACCGGGCGGCCGTGCTGGCCCGGGGGGCCTCGCCCGGCGAGCTCGTGGAGACCGACTGGATGGACATGGTCATCGTGCGGGACCCGGACGGTCACCAGATCGTCTTCGCCACCACGGACCCGTCCAGACACTCCGTCGATCCGTGGTAGGCGAGGGGCCCTCTCCCGGCGTCTCCCGGCGCCTGGTCGCGTTCCTCCGCGGCATCAACCTCGGGGGGCGTCGCCTGAAGATGGCCGAGCTGCGCGGCCACCTCGGGGCGCTGGGCCTCCAGGACGTGGCCACCTTCCTGGCCAGCGGGAACGTCGTGTTCGACGCCCCGGACGACGGCCGCCGGGACCTCGCGGCCGTGGAGGAAGCGATCGAGGCCCACCTGGAGGAGGCCCTGGGCTACGACGTCGGCACCCTGGTTCGCCCGCTCCGTGACCTGGGTCGCATCCCCCGGCTCGACGTCGTCGTGGACGCGATCGAGGGAGGCTTCACGCCCCACGTGATCTTCGTCAAGGAGTCCGTCGAGCCGGCGATGGTCGCGGCCCTCGGGGCTCTCGAGGACGGCGACGATCGTTTCCACGCCCTCGAGCGGGAGATCCTCTGGCTCCGGCGCGGCCGCATGAGCGACGCTCCCTTCTCGACCCGGGAGCTGGAGACGGCCCTGGGCGGGGTGGTGAACACCATGCGGAACCTCAACACGGTCCGGAGGATCGTGGCGCGGTTCGCGCCTACCTGAGCCTCTCGAGCTCGGTCCGCCAGCGGGCCCGGAGCCTCGCCTCCGCCGCGGCGGCCGCCACGGCGCCGTCCACCGCCTCGGGGGGCGCGCCGGAGGTCCAGGGCGCCCCGCCCCGCGCGATCAGCCAGCGGAGGTTGGCCCGGGCCCGTCGCGTGGCGGCCTCCCGGGAACGCGCCACCACGCCGGCGGGCGGGCCCTCCTCCAGCAGACGGGCCACGGTCGCCGGGTCCCACGGCACGGCGCCCGGACCGGGCGGGCGCAGGGCCCCGCGGCCGGAGGCGCCGGAGGGCACCTCCACGCCGGGGCCTCCGTGGAGCCCGCAGCTCTCGAGCAACGCCGTCGCGGCGACCGCGGGAGGGACGCTCCCTTCGGTCCTCGACGGGCCGCTCGGGGACCGTTCCGCATCGCCCGGCCCCGGCCACGGACCGAACGACCCGTCGGCCCACAGGCGCAGCTCCGTCGGCGGACACTGGGGGCTCGAGCCGTAGTAGCAGGCGCGGAGCACCGCGGGCTCCCGGTACCGGTAGAGCCCGTTCAGGACGGACACCTCGTTGAGCTGGGCCCGGAAGATCTGTCCCTCGGTCAGGTTGTCGCGGCTGTCGCTCGCCGAGTGCATGACGTTGGTGACGTCGAAGTACGCGCCGAACTGGTCCACGTGGAGGAGCCCGAGGTCGTGGCCGAGCTCGTGGGCGAGGAGGGTGGGCCCCGCGAAGCTCCCCAGCGCGACGAAGTCGCCGCCGATGCGGCACGCCTGGCCCCGACTGGTGCTCCCGTCGACGGAGGTGACGATGTAGACGTCGATGCGGGCGTCGTCCTGGCCGACGGCCTCCTGGAGGGCGACGCGACGCTGGCAGGTGAAGACGAGCAGGTCGGCGGGGACGCCCCCGACCTCCCTCCACTCCACGGACCGGATCCGCACCCCGAGCCCCTCCTGCTCGAAGATGCGGGCCGCGGTGATCAGGGCGGTCTCCACCCGGGGACGGGAGCTGGGGCCCGCCACGAGCCAGACGGCGATGTCGATGTCCGCGGGCTCCTCCGGGCCGAAACGGACCGTGTCGGGGCCGGCGGTGAAGCCCGGCGCCGCCCGGTAGCGCATGGCGCCGCCCGGCACGAAGACGGTCACCTCGCCGTTGCTCCCGTCCTCCCTCCAATCCCCGATGCCCACCGTGGGGCCGACGTCCAGGAAGCGGAAGTCGTCGGACGGGCCGACCGACGACCGGCCGTCGACCAGCGCCCCCAGGGGCTGGTTGCCCGACACGCCTCCCACGACGACGGCGTCCACGTCGGGGAACGGGACGGCCGTCGCGTCGATCTCCAGCGGGAGCGAGGTCGGGTCGCCCCGAACCTCGAGGACCTGAGCGCCCTCGTCGGGGGCCAGGCGCCAACGGACGGTGGCCCGGCCGGCGGAGTCCGTGCGCACCCGCCCCGGCGTCACGCGTCCACCCACCGGTACGGTCCCGAAGGTCAGCGACGTCCCCGACACGGGAGCTCCGTCGCCGTCCACGAGGCGCACCCCCACCGGATCCGGCAGCAGCTGACCCGGCGCGCCGACCTGTCCCGCGCCGGCCACCACCTCCAGACGACCCACGTCGTCGGGACCGGGCCCCACCGGCTCGTCGCCGCACGCGGCGGCGGCGAGGAGGGAAAGGAGCAGCAGCCGGGCGGAGGAACGTGTCACGGGCCGGGGTCCATGTCCGGGGGACGCTCGAGGGAATCGGTCTGTCCGTCGATCATAGGACCGCCGGGGCTCCTCGGGTGTTCCCGGGGCCCGTGACCTCCTCGGTGACCGGCCCCTGGGAGGTGGCCGAGGGGCGCGAGGCCGCTTAGCTTTTTCACGTTCGACTCCGCTCCCGGAACGGCACCGCGAGAAGATCGACCCGTGACCACATGGTGGTCCGTCGCCCGTGGAGATCCATGCGCTTCGCCTACATCGACTCACAGGGCAAGGAAGTCGGGATCCCCTCGGTGGAAGCGCTCCAGCTCCGCATCGAGCTGGGGGCCATCGGGGAGGAGACCATGTTCTTCGACGGGAACACCGACCGGTGGGCCCCGGCGAAGGAACACGAGATCTTCCGCACGCTCTCCCTCGAGATGGAGGAGAAAGAGGAGGGTGGCTTCGTCGCACCTCCTCCGCCCACGATGAGGGGGGGCGGGTCCAGGGTCGAGGAGACGGAGCCGGAGGACGACGAGATTCTCCCGTCCGATTTCGAGCTGGACCTGGTGGACGATCTGGGTCCGGCTTCGGCGTCGAGCGAGGCGTCGTCCGGGTCCGGGGCCGACGCGGAGGAGAGCGAGGCCGGGCTCGTGGGGAGCGGCCCCGGACCCGTCGAGGCCGGCCCCGACCGGGTGTTCGACCTCGACTCCCTCGACACGCTCGACGTGGAGCCCGGCCCGGAGCGGGATCCGGCCTCCTCCGCCGGGGACCTGGAGGCGCGCGACCTGGACTGGGGAGACGTGGAGGGGGGGGAGGACGAGGGTCTGGACTCGGTCGGCGAGGGGCTCGAGCTGGAGCCCGGGCTCGCGGAGCACGGGCCCGACGGAGCTCCCTGGGCCGACGCCGACGCGGAGGCGGCCGACCGGGTCGAGCTGGAGGACCCGGCGACCGCGTGGTGGAGCGACTCGCACGGCGCCGACGTGGCCGACGCCAGCGCGTCGACGGCCGGTCCTCCGGAGCACGACCCGCCCGCCGACGACCCCGCTCCCACCGAGGATCTCCCGTTCGGCGAGGATCTCCCGTTCGGGGAGGATCTTCCGTCCGGAGCCGAGGAGGCGGGATCGCGGCGGGGGCGCCGGGATCGCCCTACGCATCTGCGTCGGAAGAAGAAGTCGCCGATGACCCGGGTCGGCGTCGCCGCCCTCGGTGTCGCGGCGGTCGGAGCGGCCGGGTGGTTCGGGTGGGGCCTGCTCCAGGACCGCGGTGGCCAGGAGACGGGGGAGGCGGAGGTCGAGGTGCCCCCGCTTCCCGAGCGCCTCCAGCCGACGTACGAAGCCCTGGCGGGGCCGGCCTGGGCGGCCACGATCGACTCGCTGGACGCCCTCGGCGCCGATCTCCCGCAGGAGCCGTCGGAGGAGTGGCTCTCCGGGAACTACCTCGCCAACGCCAGCAGCTTCGAGGTCGTGCAGACCTACTGGGGGGCGATCCAGGACTACCTGGCGCGCGTGCGGCGGGAGGACGAGTCGATCTTCATGGCGAAGGTCGAGGGCGGCCTCGACTCGCTGGACGTGGCCGGCCCCGACCGCGAGGTCCTCGAGGAGCGGGCCCGGGCGGGCTTCCGGCTGTCACGACCGCGGCGGGAGGCGGTCTACGGTCAGCTCGACGACCTGATTCGGGCGTCCCTCGATCTCCACGACTTCCTGGTCGGCAACGAAGCGTCCATCGACTACGAGCCGGCGGCGGCCGGGCTGTCGAGGGACCCGGTCACGGAGGCGGTTCCGGCCACCGAGAGTCTGGGTGACCGCATGTGGGACGGGGTGGCCCAGATCACCACGGCCCTCGACAACCTCGGCGCGCTGGAGCGGCTGAGCACCGATCGGCTCATCGGGATCGTGCTCGAGAAGCTGTCGAGGACGG
>JASFUL010000174.1:0-9794 GCA_050050315.1 Gemmatimonadota bacterium | reverse complement strand
CGGGTCATCCGCGCGTCCACCTCACCGACCCGGTGGACTACGTCGACCTCGTCCGGGCCCTCGATCGGGCCGTCCTGGTCCTCACGGACTCGGGCGGGATCCAGGAGGAGGCTCCCACCTTCGGCACGCCGGTGCTCGTCCTGCGGGAGGTGACCGAGCGCCCCGAGGGCGTCGAGGCGGGGGTGGCCGAGCTCGTGGGCACCGACGGCGAACGGATCGTCGAGCGCGCGCGGGCCCACCTGGACCGGACGGCGGGGAAGGGGCCCGCGTCGAACCCGTACGGCGACGGTCGGGCCGGGGAACGAATCGCCGACATCGTGATCGCCGGTCTGACCGGCCGCGCCCGGACCACCACCGACTGGGAGCCGGGGGGGCGGTGAGGATCGTCATGCACTGCGTCTACTTCCCGCCGGAGGTGGGGGGCCTCGAGAGCCACGTCTACCACCTGGCCCGGGCCCTGGCCGGGCGCGGGCACAGCGTGGCGGTGGTGACGTCCCTGTCCAGGGCGGGAGCGCCGGCCCACGAGCTCCTCGAGGGGGTGGAGGTCTGGCGAACGTGGTTCCCCGCGCGCAACCCGGCCGGGTGGATCGCGGCGACGCTCGGAGCGATCCCCCGGATGCTGAAGGTGGCTCGTGACGCCGACGTGGTGCACGCCCAGGACTTTCCGTCGGTCGTGCCCGCAGCCGCGGCCCGCCGCGCCTCCGGCGCGCCCCTCGTGACCACGCACCACACCTCGCACTTCCTGAAGCGGGCGCGCCTGCGACGCTGGCGACCGGTCCTGGCACGGCTCGTCCGGGCGGCGGACCACAACCTCGCCGCGAGCCGGGAGATCGCCGACGTGGCCGAGTCCCTGGCCCCCGGGGTTCGGGTGGAGGCGCTGACCAACGGGGTGGACACCGAGCGGTTCCGGCCGGTGGAGCCGACGCTGGGAGCGGTGGGGGCGGCGGGGCAGGGGGAGGGACGCAGCGCGGTCCGCCGGATCGTCGTGCCACGTCGCCTGTACGAGAAGAACGGCGTCGAGCACCTGGTCCGGGCGGTGCCGATCATGGCCGCGGAGCTGCCCCGGATCGAGGTCGCCGTCGTGGGGGACGGCCCCGAGCGGCCCCGCCTGGAGGCGCTCGCGACCGAGCTCGGCGTGGCCGACCGCGTCCGCTTCCTGGGCGCGAGGCCCCACCGGGAGATGCCCGGGCTGCTCTGCTCGGGCGAGGTGGCGGTCTTCCCGTCGCTGATGGAGGCGACCTCGGTGGCCGCGCTCGAGTGCATGGCGTGCGGGGTGCCGGTGGCGGCGTCCCGGGTGGGGGGGCTCCCGGAGATCGTCGACGCGTCGGTGGGCGCCCTCTTCGAGCCCGCCGACCCGGAGAGCCTGGCCCGGGCGGTGACGGGGCTCCTGTGCGACGCCGGCCTCGCCGGGATGGGAGCGCGGGCCCGGAAGCGCGTGGTGGCCCGGTGGAGCAACGAGCGCCTGGCCGAGCGACATCTCGAGATCTACGAGGCCCTGGTGGCCGGGCGGCCCGTGCCGCCGCCGGCGCCAGCCACGGGCCGGACGGAAGCCCCGGAAACGGTGCCGGAGTAGCATGGACGAGAAGAACCGCATCCCCCTCTGGCTCCTCCCCCTCCTCCTGGGCCTGGCGACGCTCTGGCTCTTCCGGGACTTCGTGTTCAGCGACGCGATGCTCTACGGCAGCGACACGCTGTCCCTGGGGTACGTGGCGCGGAAGTTCTACGCCGACGCGGTGACCCAGCAAGGCGTCTTCCCCCGCTGGGACCCCCAGCTGCTGGGCGGCATCCCCTTCCTGGAAGCCCTGGCGTCGGGCGATTCGCTCTACCCCACGTCGATCCTGCTCTTCGTCCTGGAGCCGTACCGCGCCCTCGGCTGGAAGCTCGTGATCCACGTGTTCGCCGCCGGGCTGTTCATGTTCGGATGGACCCGGACCCTCGGTCGCTCCCGGGGAGCGGCGCTGGTGGCGGGGCTGGCCTACTCCGTCGCGCCCTTCCTGGTGACGCTGGTCCGCCCGGGTCACGACGGGAAGCTCTTCGTCACCGCGCTCACCCCCCTCCTCTTCTGGGTCATGGAGTGGACCTTCGTGCGGCGGGGTCTCCTGCCGTACGTCTGCGTGGCGCTGGTCGTCACCCTCGTGATCCTCACCACCCACTTCCAGCTGGCCTACTTCCTGTTCGGCGCGGCCGGCGTGTACTACGCGTTCCGGTCCGTGGCGGAGTGGCGCGGGTGGGGAGACGGTGGGGCCCCGAGCGGCGGGCGGGCGTCCCTCGGCCGCTTCGGCCTCTTCCTGGCCGCCTCCGCGGCCGGGGCGCTGGCGGCGGGCATCCAGCTCGTGCCGGCCGTCGACTACGTGACCGAGTTCAGCCGACGGACCGCGACGACCACCCAGGCGTCCCCCGAGGAGAACCTCGCGTACGCGTCGTCCTGGTCCCTGCACCCCGAGGAGGTCGCTTCGCTGATCGTCCCGGAGTTCGCGGGCAACAACGCCATGGGCGACGCGGAGTGGACGCGGGGCACCTACTGGGGCCGGAACCCCACGCGGGACAACCACCCGTACGCGGGCCTCGCCGTCCTCCTCCTCGCCGGGGTGGGATTCCTGGGCATGCCGCGGCGGGCCGTGCGGTGGTTCCTGGCGGGCCTCGGCACGCTGGCGCTCCTGTACGCCCTGGGCCGACACACGCCCGTGTGGCGGATCTTCTACGAGGTGCTGCCGGGCGTGCGGCTGTTCCGGGCCCCGGACATGGTGGCGTTCCTGTTCGGCTTCTCCGCCGTCACTCTCTCGTCGTTCGGCGTGGACCGGCTGCTCGAGGGGGCGGGCGACGGGGGGGGCGAGGATTCCGGGCACGGGGCGCGTGCGATCGGGTCGCCCGTCTTCGTCCTCGCCGTCGCGGCCGGAGTGCTGCTGCTGGGGACGCTCCTCGCCGCGTCGGGGGCCCTGTTCAACGTCTGGACCACCGTCGTCTACCCCGACATCCAGCCCTACGCCCGACAGGCGCTCGAGACCGTGGAGCCCTTCGTCGTCAGGGGCTTCTTCCTCGCCACCCTCCTGGCCGCGGTGCTCGCCAGCGTGGCGTTCGCCGCGGAGCGGGGAATGCTGAAGGGTGCCGGGATCGTGGCGGCGCTGTGCGCGCTCGTCCTGGTGGACGGAGGACGCGTCTCGGCGCCGTTCGTGCAGACGCTGGACTTCCGGCAGTGGGCCCGGCCCGATCCCATCGTGCAGCACCTGGTGGAGGTGCAGCGGAGCTCCGAGCCGTTCCGGGTGGCGTCCGCCGACCAGCGGTACCAGTCGGTCCGGCCGGCCATGTTCGGGCTGGAGCTGGCCACCGGTCACCACCCCAACGACCTCGCGCGCTATCGCGAGCTGATCGGGATGCGCGGGAGCAGCGAGCCGCGGCTCCTCTTCCGGAGGAACGTGCAGCAGCTGCTTAACCTCCGCTACCTGATCGTCCCCGGGGAGCTGGAGGGTCTCCAGCCCGTGCTCCAGACCCAGGTGGAGGGGCGCATCTACGAGTCGCTGTACGAGTTTCCGACGCTGCCGCGGGCCCGCCTGGTGGGCTCGGCCCGGGTGGTCCCCGACGAACGGGCCATGGAGGTCATCCTCTCGGAGGACTTCGACCCGGCCACCACGGCGGTGCTGGCTCGGGAGCCGGGCATCGAGCTCCCGGGCGGCCCCGTGGAGGGAACCGTGGATTGGGTGGAGCGCGGGATCAACCGACAGCGCCTCCGGGTGACCAGCGAGAGCCCGGCGTTGCTGGTGATCGCCGACAACTGGTTCCCGGCGTGGAAGGCCACCGTATCGGGCCGGGAGGTCGAGCTGCTTCGGGCGTACCACACGCTCCGGGCGGTTCCCGTGCCCGCCGGGGAGCTCGAGGTGGAGATCTTCTACGAATCGGGCACCCTCGAGGCGAGCCTTGCGCTCTCGCTGGTCACGCTTCTCTTCCTCTTTGGAATCGCGTCCCTCGACGTGCTCCGGCGGCGGCGTGGACGGGGCGAGCGCTGACCCGGCCCCGACGCCCGGACAGGGTCGGAGGAGCGGTCTCGCCCGTCGCGCCGCCCTGGTCGCGGGCCAGGTGGCGCTCACGGTCCTGGTCGCGTGGTTCATCCTGGATCGCGTCGGGCTCTCGGTGGCGGATCTGGAGAACGTCGATCCCGCCCGCTGGACGCCCCGGTGGGGCATCTTCCTGGTGTCGTGTCTCGTGCTCCTGCTCGGATACGTCCTCTCGGGCGTCATCTGGGGCGTCATGGTCCGGGACATGGGGGGCTCGCGTCTGCCGCCGGCCACCGCCGTCCGGGTCTGGCTGGTGGCCAACCTGGGGCGTTACATCCCCGGGAAGCTCTGGCAGATCGCCGGGCTCGCGCTGCTGGCCCGGGAGCGGGGCGTCTCGGCCCGGGTCGCCACGGGGGCCGCGGTGCTGGGGCAGGGAATCGCGCTGATGGCGGCCGCGCTCGTCGGGGCGGTGGCGCTCCTCGGGGCCGGCCCGGTGTACCGGACGGCGGGCGTCTGGACCCTCGGGATCCTCCTGGTGCTCGGGGGAGTGGCGCTGGCGCCGCCCGTGCTGGAGCGGCTCGTGTCCGCCTGGTACCGTCTTGCCCGGGTCGATCCGCCGGAGACGGACGAGCCGGGGCCCGGTCGGGTGCTCCGCTGGGGCGCCCTGTACGTCTTGAACTGGGTCGTCTACGCCTTCTCGTTCTGGATCCTGGTGAAGAGCTTCGATCTCCCGGGCACGCTCCTCGAGACCGCGCCGGCCTTCGCGGCCGCGTACTTCCTGGGGTACGTCGCGGTGTTCGCGCCGGCAGGCGTCGGCGTGCGGGAGGGGTTCCTGACCGTGTTCCTCGGTCCGGTCATGGGGGCCGGGACGGCCGTGGTGTTGTCGGTCGTGACGCGGGTGTGGACGACCGGGGTCGAGGTGCTCCCGGCCGGCGCCCTCTGGCTGGACCGTCTGTCGAGGGGCGGGCCCTCCGACGCCCGGGGAGGGGACGCGTGAAACGGTCGGACTCCCTGAAGGCGCTGAACCTGCCTCCGGAGGTGCGGCTGGTCGAGCCCGTGCCCCTCGACGCGCCGACGGATCCGGCCCGGATCGACGAGCGCTACCTCGTCATCATCCCCACCTTCAACGAGCGCGCGAATCTCCCCCGGATCGTGCCCCCGGTTCTCGGCCAGGATCCCCGGATCGAGGTGCTGATCGTGGACGACAACTCGCCCGACGGCACGGGCGAGCTCGCCGACGAGATGGCCGCGGAGGACGACCGCGTCCACGTCCTCCACCGCTCGGGAAAGGAGGGCCTGGGACGGGCGTACCTCGCGGGGTTCCGGTGGGGTCTCGAGGGCGGGTACGACCTCCTCGTCGAGATGGACGCGGACCTGTCGCACCACCCGGACAACCTCCCGGCCTTCATCGCGATGGCCGGCGAACACGACGTCGTCGTCGGCTCCCGCTACGTCGGGGGAAGGGTGACGGTGGTCAACTGGCCCATGTCGCGCCTGTTGATCTCCTACTTCGGCAGCTGGTACGCGCGCACCATCACCCGCCTGCCCGTGCGCGACGCCACGGGAGGGTTCAACTGCTGGCGGCGGGAGGTGCTGGAGGCGATGGACCTGGACCGGGTCCGGTCCAACGGGTACGCCTTCCAGATCGAGCTGAAGTTGCGGGCCTGGCGCCTCGGCTTCCGCCTCGTGGAGGTCCCCATCGTCTTCACCGAGCGGGACACCGGCGAGTCCAAGATGAGCAAGCGCATCGTGCGCGAGGCGGTCTGGCGGGTCTGGATGCTGAGGATCCTCGACCTGACGGGACGGCTGTGACGGCGCGGCTCCCGCTCCACGGACGGTGAGGGCCGCGACCGTGCCGCTGCGCCACCTCCTCTACCGCTGCCCGGCCTGCGGCCGGGATCCGGTGGACGGCGACCGTGACCAGGTGAGCTGCCCGGCGTGCGGCGCCCGCTTCGCCCGGGGGCGGGGCGCCCGGATCGCCGTGCGGGGGTGCGACCGGTGGCCCCGTGAGGTCCACCCGTCCGTGCTCGTGGACCGGATCGACGCACTCGGCGGACCGTTCCCGGGCCCGGGACCTCCCCACGTCGACGTGGTCCACGAGGCGCGGGTGCTCACGCGCTGGATCCAGGGCGAGCGTCCGGTGCAGGACGGGGGATGCCTGCTCGGCTACACCGAGCGGAGCGGTCCGTCGCGCGTGGGCTTCGTCACGGCCACCGAGGACGCGCTCCTGCTCCGACCCGGCCGGAGCGGGGCGGCCGAAAGGTGGAGGCTCGCCGACATCCGGAGCGTCCAGACCGCGTCGTCCCAGCTGCAGCTCCGGCACAGGGACGGAAGGATCGTGGCGCTCGGCTTCCCGGACGACTCGCCCCTCCGGTGGGAATCGCTGCTCCGCACGCTCCTCTCGGCGGCGTGGCGGGGGGCGGGACGGGACGAGCCGGCGGAGTTCCAGCCCCGGATCGTGACGGCCGCGGAGCAGCACTGGGGGGTGGCCTCGAGGCCGCTCCCCGGGACGTCGAAGGGCCCGACCCCCCCGCGGCACCCGGTCTTCTACGGCCTCGTCCGGGGGCTGGCCCGGATGGGGTTGCGCCTCCGCGTGGATCTCGAGGTGTCGGGGGTGGGGCACGTCCCGGGCCGGGGACCCTTCGTCCTCCTCGTGAACCACGAGAGCGTCCTCGATCCGATCCTCGTCCAGGCCGCGTGCCCCCGGCCGCTGCACGCCATGACCAAGAGCACCCAGTTCGGGGGAGGGGCGTGGCGGCGGTTGCTGGTGCGGCTGCAGGCCTTTCCCACCCGCCGCTTCCGCGTCGACCCCCAGGCCGTGCGGACCTCGCTCCGGCTGCTCGCCGCGGGCCGGGGCGTCGGGATCTTCCCCGAAGGGGAGCGCTCGTGGGACGGCCGGCTCCAGGCCTTTCGACGCGGCGCCATGCGACTCGTCCTCGCCGCGGGCGTGCCCGTCGTTCCGTGTCGCCTGACGGGCTCCTACCACCTTCTGCCGCGGTGGAGCCGGCGGTTGCGCGGCGGTCCGGCCCGGGTCGCCTTCGGGCCTCCCATGTCTTTCGCCGACGAGGCCGCCGGCGGGGAAGGGGACCCGGTGGCGGCGGTCGAGGGGCGGGTCAGGCGTGCCCTGCTGGCCCTCCGCCCACGGCCGGAGCGGGGCGCGGAGCCCGGGGACGAGCCGGCGTGAGCGCGAAGCGGAAGGGGGACGGCGGTGGAGAGGGGGGTCCGGAGCGGATCGACGCGGACTACTACGACCGTAGCGAGTACTTCGAGGGCCGCTCGGAGCACCTACGCGACACCGACAGTCCCTTCCAGCGCTACCGCCTCGAGAAGGTCCTTTCCATCTACCACCCGGTGCCGCGTGAGCGTGTCCTGGACCTCGGCGCCGGCTGGGGCACGTTCTCCTTCGCCCTCGCCCGGGAGGCCCACGAGGTCGTGGGCGTCGACTTCAGCGAGAAGAGCGTCGCCTTCTGCCGGAGCCGTCTCGCGGCCTCGTCCCTGGAGAACCTCTCCTTCCTGCGTGCCGACGCCCGCGACACCGGGCTCGAGCCCGATTCGTTCGACGTCGTCGTCGCCGCCGACCTCTTCGAGCATCTCTATCCGGACGACTCCGTGGCCGTGGTCGCCGAAGCGCGGAGGGTGCTGAAGCGTGGGGGCCGACTGGTCGTGTGGACGCCCCACCGCGGCCACGTCCTGGAGATCCTCAAGAACAACGGGATCCTGCTGCGTCCCGATCCGACCCACGTGGACTACAAGTCGATGGAACGACTCCGGGAGATGCTGGACGACGCCGGGTTCGTGATCGAGAAGGCCTACTACGCCGAATCGCACCTTCCCGTGCTCCGAACGGTCGAGCGGGCTCTCATGGCCCGGGTGCCCTGGCTGCGCCGACGCATCGCCGTGCTGGCCAGGAAGGTCTGACGTCGGCCCCTCACCCGGTCGGCCGCCTCGGGCTCACACCCGCCGACACGCCTCCTCGATGCTCCGACGTGCCTTTCCGGGGTCGTTGATGATCTCGTAGAACTCCTCGATGTACTCGAGACCGTCTTCCTTCTCGTCGTCCTCGAGGCCCACCTGATCCCGGATGAGCCCCTCGATCGCCGGTCGCTTCTGGTTGAAGAGCCCGTAGAGGGCCTGGTAGTCGACATCGGCGCGACAGAGGCCGCGGAACAGACGCTGCTTCACGTCCCGGATCCCCAGCCTGGGGTCGGGGCGTGCGTAGCGCGCGTCCACGAATCCCGTCCAGTCGAAGTCGTACGGCACCGGGATCACCTCGTTCCCCTTCGCCACCAGCTTCGTGTTGTGATCCTGGAACAGCGAGAAGTCGGTGTTGCCGACCATGAACTGGAAGAGGGTCACCGGACCCGCGTCGGCGCCCAGGATGCGGGCCGGGTGGACCTCCACCTCGTCCAGCAGGCTTCCGCCCAGGCGCTCGGCCATGAGGTCGTCGTCCTCGATCAGGAAGCCCCACCGGGTGACGGGATCGTCGTCGCCGCTCGTGTCGTGATACGTCATCCGGGCCAGCCGCACCCGGAAGCTGCGGTCGGTGATCTGGTTGAACATCCGGTAGACCAGGTACTCCTCGAGCACGTTCTGCTCGTAGTCGTCCCGGTCCCTGCAGTGGGTCACCAGCTTGAGCTTGTCCTGTCCGTCGAGGAACGTGCCTTCCAGCTCGCCCTTCTTTAGGTTCAGCCGCAGGGGAGGGAACCGGCACGTGCTGCGCTCCAGGCGGAAGTTGCCGCGCGTGCGGATCAGGAGGGAGAGGTCGTGCGACGTCCCGTCGGGCGCCGTGACGAGGATCCGTCCCTCGCGCTCCTCCTCTTCCTGCTCCCGGTCGCCCCTGAGTTGCTCGAAGTCCGCCCAGATCTCGACGTCCAGCGGATCCGTCGCCTCGAAGAGGCCCGGCTCAGTGGAGGCGGTGGCCGGCTCGGTCTGGGCGGCGGCCCCCGTCGGCGCGACGGTCGGGGCCGCCGCGGCGAGAGGGACGGCGAGGAGGACGACGGGAAGGAGGGTGGACGAGCGCATCGCGGGATCCCATGGTGAGGTTGCCAGGTACGATTGCATGGGCCCATCGTTCGACGCAACACCCTGATCGCCCACCCCCGGCACGGGATCCGATCCCATGCGCACCTTCCAGTGGCTCCCCGGGCTCGCGCTGGTCGCGAGCAGCCTCGTGCCGGCCGAAGGTCTCGTCGCGCAGGGGCCCGGTGCCGGAGACGGTCCGCGTCTCGCCGTCCTTCTCGTCGTGGATCAGCTCCCGGAATACCTGCTGACCCGGTACGCCGGCCTCTTCCGAGGAGGCTTCCGGAGGTTGCTCGACGAGGGCCGGGTATTCCCGAACGCGACCCACGACCACCTCATCACCGAGACCGCTCCGGGCCACGCGACGATCTCCACCGGCACCCACCCCTCCCGACACGGCGTCGTGTCGAACCAGTGGTTCGTGCAGGACGAGGAGGGATGGCGGGTGGTCGAGAACGTCCTCGATCCGTCCGCGCCCGTGACGGGACGGCCGACCCTCGGCGGCGCGTCCCCGGAGGTGCTGCTCCGCGACGGGTTCGCGGACTGGCTGGTGAAGGCCGACGACCGGTCCCGGGTCGTCTCGCTGAGCGGAAAGCCGAGGGGGGCGGTGCTGCTCGCCGGTCGCCACCGGGACGACGTCCTGTGGTTCGAGCCCTCGGCGGGCGCGTTCGTCACCTCCACCTGGTACCACGACGAGGTCCCCCCCTGGGTCACGGCCTTCAACGAGCAGGTTCTGCCGGAGCTCGCCGCGGACACGGTGTGGGAGTCGACGGTCCCGCCGTCGGC
>JASFUL010000173.1:0-9797 GCA_050050315.1 Gemmatimonadota bacterium | reverse complement strand
CCCGGACCGCCCCCGACGCGTTCGCCTTGCCGCGCGTGGAGTCGGCGGGCCTGGACGGCACCGTCGTCCTGTTCGCCGTGGGGGTGACGGTGCTGACCGGCCTTCTCTTCGGCGTGCTTCCCGCGCTGCAGGCCGCCCGGACGGCGCCGGCGCGGGCCCTCCGCTCCGAGGGGCGCGGGGCTTCGTCGAGCGGGGGGCGCGTCCGCAACGGGCTCGTGGTCGCGGAGGTCGCGCTCTCGCTCGTGCTGCTGGTGGCGGCGGGACTGCTGGCCCGGAGCTTCGCCCGCCTCGTCGCGGTGGATCCCGGGATCGATCCCGAGAACGTGGTCGCGGCCCGCGTGGCCCTGCAGGGGCCGGCGTACGACGGCCAGGAGCCCGACGTCCGCTTCTTCACCTCGCTCGTGGACGAGCTGCGTGGGAGTCCGGGCGTCGAGGCGGCGGGGGGCATCACCTTCCTCCCCTTCACGGATCTCGCCTCGGCCACGTCCTACCAGGTCGCGGACCAGCCGGTGCCGGACCCCGAGGACATGCCGGTCACCGAGGTTCGCAACGTGGTCGGGAGCTACTTCGAGTCGGTGGGGATGCGGCTGCTCGAGGGCCGCTTGCTGGACGACCGGGACCGGGCCGACGGCCGTGACGTCGTGGTGGTGAGCCGGGCGCTGGCCGAGGCCCACTGGCCGGGCGAGAGCGCCATCGGGAAGCGGGTCCTGCTCCAGTGGGCGGAGCAGGAGGATCTGGAGATCGTGGGAGTCGTGGAAGACGCGCGCCACTACGGCCTCGACGTCGATCCCCGGCCGACCCTCTTCCTGCCGTACGCCCAGCAGCCGTACTTCCCCTTCATGTACGTGACGGTGCGCTCGGCGTCGCTCACCGTCGCGCAGGTCACGCGGGTCCTCGAGGAGGCGGTCGGACGCCTGGACCCGGCCGTCCCCGTCTCCGAGGTACGGGTGATGCGGGACGTGGTGGCCGAGTCCGTGGCGCGGCCGCGGATGACCGCGTTCCTCATGGGCGTCCTCGCCGCGCTGGCGGCGACGCTCGCCGCGGTCGGCCTCTACGGCGTCCTCTCGTACACCGTCTCCCGCCGGGTGCGCGAGATCGGCGTCCGCGTGGCGCTCGGCGCCGAGCCCGGACGCGTCCTCGGCCTGGTGGTGGGCGAGGGGATGCTGCTCGTCGGCGGGGGGGTGGTCCTGGGCGTGGGGGCGAGCCTCCTCCTCGGCGACGTCGTCGAGGCGCTCCTGTACGGCGTCGCTCCCACCGACCCGGTGTCCCTCGTGGGCGCGTCGCTCCTCCTGGTGACCGTGGGGCTGGTGGCGTGCCTCCTGCCGGCGTACCGGGCCACGCGGGTCGAGCCGTCGGAGGCGCTGCGCTCGGAGTGAGCGCGGACCCCTTCCCATCGGGCGGTCGATCCACTAGCTTGTAGACCAGCTGGTCCAACCGTGTGGTTTGACCCACGGTTCAAACCAAGTGGTCGGAGGGCCCGATGAGCCCACGCACGAAGTTCGCGGACCTCGACGCCGACCGGCGCGAGAGCATGCTCGCCGCCGCCGCCCGGGAGTTCGCAGAAAACGGGTACGAAGGCGCGTCGGTGAACCGCATCATCGAACGGGCGGGCATCAGCAAGGGCACCCTCTACTACTACTTCGAGGACAAGGAAGACCTCTTCGCCACGGCGCTCCGGGACGCGTTCGTCCGCTTCATGGAGGCGCTGGACGTGCCCGATCCGGCAACCCTCGAGGCGGACGACTTCTGGGACACCTTCCGGGTCCTCGCCCGTCGCTCCCTCGAGCACATCGCGAAGAACGAGTGGTACGTCCGCCTCGCCCGCTCCTTCCACCTCTTCCGTGTCGAGCACCTCCCCTCGCCGCCCGTCGAGGAGCTCCACCACTGGGGCATGCGGAGCCTGGCCTCGTACCTGGCCCGCGGAAGGGAGCTGGGGGTGGTGCGGACGGACCTCCCGCTCGACCTTCTGGTGGCGATGGCACGGGGCCTGGACGACGCCGGGGACCGCTGGATGCTGGAGCGCTGGGACGACATGCCCGAGGAGGAGCGGGGGCGCCTCTTCGAGTCTCGCCTGGACGCCATGAGGGACATGCTGGACGCCGAGCATCAGGGATGGGACCAATGAAGATACGAGGCAGGAAGACCTTTGCGTTCTGTCTGGCGGCGCTGACGACCCTGGCGCTCGCGCTCCGTCCGGTGGCGGCGCAGCAGCAGCAGCCCCCGCTGCCGCAGGTCGACTCGCTCATGGACTACCTCGACGACCTCTATCGGTCCTCGTCGTCCCACTCGGTCATGACCATGACCGTGGTGAAGGAGCGGGGCACGCGAGAGCTCACCCTCGAGGGGTGGTCCAGGGGGATGGACGAGTCGCTCATTGTGATCCGGCAGCCGCCCCGGGAGGCGGGTACGGCGACCCTCCTGACCGAGGAGGGGCTCTGGAACTACGCGCCCCGGGCCGACCGTCTGATCCGCATCCCGACCGGACTCCTGTCCGACGACTGGATGGGCAGTCACTTCAGCAACGACGACCTGGTGCGGGAGACGAGCTACCGGGAGGACTACGAGACCACCCTCGCGTGGCGCGAGGAGGACGGGGAGCGCCGTATCGTGGCGACGCTGACGCCGAGACCCGAGGCGCCCGTCGTGTACACGCGCCTCGAGTACGTCGTGGGGGCGGACGACTGGATTCCGGTGCGTCTGGACTACTTCGACGAGGACGACCTCGTGCGCACCATGAGGTTCGAGGACATCGAGCAGATCTCGGGTCGCCCGATCCCCATGCGCGTCGTGCTCCAGCCGGCCGACGAGCCCGACGAGCACACCACGGTGCAGTACGACCAGCTGGAGTTCGACGTCTCCGTGTCCGGGGACCTGTTCACCCGTCGCGGGCTCCGCCGCGTCGCCCGGGGACGGTGAGCGTCCCGTGATCTCCCTCAAGCTGGGCGCGCGGAATCTGCTGCGGAACCGGTGGCGGAGCGCGCTGACCATGGGCGGCGTGGCCGTGGCCGTCGCCCTGATGCTGTGGACGCTCTCCTTCTACGAGGGGTGGATCGCCGAGATGGTGCGCGGTGCCACCACGATGGAGACCGGCCAGGTACAGGTGCAGACCGCGGGCTTCGCCGAGGAGGGCAGGGTCTACCAGGCTTTCGAGGTGGACCGGGGGATGCTGGACCGGCTGGAGGCCGTCCCTTCGGTGCAGGTCGCGTCGCCGCGGGTGCTGGGCGCCGGCCTCGTCGGGAATGAACGGCGCTCGCGCGTGGGACGTCTCCTGGGGGTGGATCCCGAGCGGGAGGCCCGGGCGACCCCGGTGACGGACGGGCTCGAACAGGGACGGTGGCTGTCGGCGGCGGCGCGCCCGGTCGGCGAGCCCCGCGAGGCCGTCCTCGGGACGGACCTGGCGCGGCAGCTGCGGGTGGCGCCGGGCGACGAGCTGGTCGTCTTCCTGGAGGCGTCCGACGGCTCCCTCGGCAACGATCTCCTGGAGGTCGTGGGCACGGTCCGGACCGGGAACTCCGGGCTCGACCGGATGGCCGTGTGGATGCACATCGAGGACGCGCGGGTGCTGACGGCGCTCGAGGGGCAGGCCCACGCGGTGATGCTCCGCACGGCCGACCCCGACCTGGCGCGCGTGACGGCCGACTCGGTGCTCGCGGCGCTGCGTCCCGCGTATCCCGACGCGCGCATCGGGGCGGCGAGCGAGGAGGCGCTGGAGTCGGGCGAGGTGGACGAGGGGACCCTCGTGGTGCGCCCGTGGCAGGAGATGATCCCGGTGATCGACCAGATGATCACGCTGACGCGCCGGTCGTACTGGATCGTCTACCTCGTGATCTACGTGGTGGCCGCCGTCGGCATCCTGAACACCCAGCGCATGAGCGCGCTCGAACGGCGGCGCGAGTTCGGCGTGATGATGGCCGTGGGCGTGCGTCCCCGGCGGATGTTCAGGATGGTCCAGGTCGAGACGGTGGTGCTGGCCGGGGCGGGCGCGCTCCTGGGGACGCTCCTCGGAGGCGCTCTCGCCTGGTATCACACCGCGGTCGGCTTCGACATGGCGGCGCTGACCTCCGAGGCGTCCTTCACGTACATGGGGATCTCGTTCAGCGAGCGGATGCACTTCACGCTGGACGCGAGGATCCTCTTCCAGCCCGCGCTCGTCATGCTCTTCGTGGCCCTCGTGAGCGGCCTCTGGCCCGGCGTCACCGCCGCGAGGATCGACCCGGCGTCCACCATTTCCGGGAGGGTGGGATGATCTGGCGGATCGCGTGGCGCAACCTGTGGCGCAACCGCACGCGCACGTGGATCCTGTCGTCCGTCATCGCCGCCACCTACGGGCTGTCCCTGGTGGGGATGGGCATCGGCGACGACAGCCACCAGCGCATGCTGCGCGAGGCGGTGGTGGCCGCGGGCGGCGACATCCTCGTCCACGGGGTCGGCTACTGGGACAGCCGGGGAAGCGACGTGACCATCCCCGACGCCGCGACGGTGGTGGAGATCCTCCGGGGCGTGGACGGGGTCGAGGCCGCGCACCCCCGCATCCTGGTGAACGGCCTCGTCAGCACGTCCGCCGCGAGCCGTCCCGTCTTCCTCCAGGGGGTGGAGCCCGCGTCCGAGGCGGAGTTCCGCGACCTGCTGGAGGACGTGTCGGCGGGCACCTTCCTGGAGGAGGACCGGCGGGACCCGCTGGTGCTCGGGGTCGAGCTCGCCGAGGAGCTCGAGCTGGAGCTGGGCGACCGGGTGGTCCTGACCGCCTCGGACCCGGAGGGCGAGGTGACCCGGGCGCTGTTCCACCTCACGGGGATCCTCGACTCGGGGGTGCGCGAGGCCGACGAGCTCATGGGCTACACGACGATCGAGGCCGCCCGCCAGGCCATCTCGATGGACGGCCGGCTGACCCAGGTCGGCCTCCAGATCCCCCGGGACGCCGAGCCGGAGGACGTCGCGGCGCGCGTGCGCGAGGCGCTGGGGGCGCGGGCGGACTCGCTCGAGGTGCTGACCTGGCGCGAGGCCGTCCCCGAGATGGTGGGCTTCGTCGAGCTCGACGACGCGTTCGGCTACATCTACTTCGTCGTGATCTTCGTGGTCGTCCTCTTCGCCATCACCAACACCTTCCTGATGGCGGTCATGGAGCGGGTGAGGGAGTTCGGGCTCCTGTCGGCGCTGGGGCTGCGCGGCCGGCGCATCGGCCGGCTGCTGCTGGCCGAGACGCTGGCGCTCACCGCGCTGGCGATGGCCCTGGGCTTCGCGCTCGGGTTCGGCGGGCACCTGGCCGCCAACCACTGGGGCATCAACGTGGCCGCGTGGGGGTTGGACGAGATCGAGGTGGCGGGCGTCGACATGGCCGACATGGTCATCCGCTCCACCATCACCCCCGTGAAGTGGATCGCGGCGTCGATCATGGTGGCGGTGGCGAGCGTGGCGAGCGCGCTCTATCCGGCGTGGCGGGCCACCCGCCTCGCCCCCTCCGAGGCGATGCGCTTCTTCGAGTAGGGAGACGAGACGATGACGAGGTCCGGCGGTGCAGAGGCGGCCCCGGTCGCCACGGCCGAACAGGCGGGGCGGGCGGAGCGCGACGGTGAGGCCATCATCCACGTACGGGGGGCCACCAAGATCTACCGGCAGGGCGATCTCGAGGTGCACGCGCTGCGGGGGATCGACCTCGACGTGGAGCCCGGTGAGTTCACGTCGCTCGCGGGCCCCTCGGGATCGGGCAAGACGACGCTGCTGAACCTGATCGGGGTCCTGGACCATCCCGACGAGGGCACCGTGGAGGTGGCCGGGGTGGACGTCGAGACCCTCGACAGGGGCGACGCGGCCGACTTCCGCCTCGACCGGGTGGGGTTCATCTTCCAGGCCTACAACCTCATCCCCGTGCTCACGGCGTACGAGAACGCCGAGTTCACGCTCCTCATCCGGGGCGCTTCGCCGTCGGAGCGCCGCGAGACGGTCGAGCCCCTCCTCGAGCGGGTCGGGCTCGCCGACATGATGGACCGGCGCCCCGCCGAGCTCAGCGGCGGTCAGCAGCAGCGGGTCGCCATCGTGAGGGCGCTGGCCACCAGCCCGGCCATCGTGCTGGCGGACGAGCCCACGGCCAACCTCGACAGCGCCACCTCGGCGGGGCTGCTGGAGGTCATGGCCGAGCTCAACGAGGACCTCGGTACGACGTTCCTCTTCAGCAGCCACGATCCGGTCGTGCTGGAGCGGGCCCGGCGGGTGGTACGGCTCCTGGACGGTCGGGTCTCGGACCACGGCTGACGGCGGAGGGATGGCGATGCGTCCGGACGTCGGCGCTCCGCTTCTCGTCGCCCTCGCGTCGGTCCTCCTCGCCGCCGGGGCCTCGGGGCAGGTCTCCGTCGCCGAGTGGGAGGGGGGCGGGCTCGACCTCGGTGGATACGCCCGGACCCTGAGCGCCGTGCACGACCTGCGGGTCGAGCCGCCCGGCGGCTTCGAGCGGCGCTCGGCCTTCGCCGGCCAGGTCGTGCGGCTCAAGTGGACGGCTCGCGGAGGTGGCTCCGGGGGATGGGTTGTCGAGATCCACGACCGAATGCAGGCGCAGGTGACGTCGTCGGCGTCGAGCGCCGCGGGCGGGTCGGTGGTCGGCTTCGGCGTGAGCGCCGTCCCCGACCGGACGGTCGACCTCGAGAGCACCCTCATCGAGGAGGACCGGTTCCGCGTTTGGCACGACCTCGACCGGCTGGCGCTCACCCTCTACACCGACGCGGCGGACGTCACGCTCGGCCGCCAGGCCATCACCTGGGGTCTGTCGGCCCTCTTCCCGGTGGCCGATCTCTGGTCGCGCTTCAGCCCCTTCGAGCTCGACACGGAGGAGAAGCCCGGGATCGACGCCGTGCGCGCTCTGGCCTATCCGGCCGATGGGATGGAGATCGACGCCGTGCTCGCCGACCGGGGCTCGCTGGACGATCTGTCCGCCGGCGTGAGGGCCACGTGGAGCCTCCCTTCGGGCGATCTCTGGGTCGGCGTCGGGAAGTTCTGGCGGGAGGCGATCGTTCTCGCGGGCGGGTCGGTGCTTCTGGAGGACGTCAAGCTACGGGCCGAGGGCGCCCTCCCCTGGGAGATCGACGACGAGGGGGGCGAAGGGGAGGACGGGCTCGCCGACCCGCGGATCACCCTCGGCGCCGACTGGATCAGCGGACGGTGGGTCGTCTCGGGCGAGCTCCACTTCAACGGCATCGGGACGGGCGACGCCGGCGAGTATCTCGCGCGGCTGACGTCCGACCCCCGCCTGGCCCGGGGCGAGACGTACTACCTCGGGCGCTGGTACGCCGGCGCGCTGGCGAGCTGGCAGGCGGCCGACCGGATGTCCCTGTCGGCCACCGCGCTGGTGAACCTCGACGATCCGTCCATGGCGCTGACGCCCGGTCTCACGTGGGACGTCGGCCAGAGCGCCCGGCTGTCTCTCGGGGGTCTGGTTCCGTTCGGCGACCCGCTGACCTTCGGGGCCGCGGGCCTGCCGTCCTTCCGCACCGAGTTTGGCGCGTATGGTGCTCTAGGATGGACGCAGGTGTCGGTGTACTTTTGATCGTCCCCCGGGTTTCTGGCGCTCCGTGACATCTCGATCGACCCTCGGTCGACGAGGCCGCAGACGAGCGTCCTCCGGCGGGAAACGCTCGTCCGGAATCGGACGCTGCGCGGGCTTCGAGAGGCGTCAGCGAGTGGAGAAGTGTACGACATGGCGAGAATCCTGGTCGTGGACGACGACGAGGGGCAGAGGCTCCTGCTCGAGGAGTTCATCAAGTCGGCCGGCCACGACGTCCTGTTCGCGTCCGACGGTCGGAAGGCGCTTGCGCTCTACCGCGGGATCGAGGTCGATGCGGTGGTGACGGACCTGGCGATGCCGCGCTTCAACGGGCTCCGCCTGATCCGGGAGCTGAGGGAGGAGCACGGAGAGGAACGGATCGTCGCCATCTCGGGCGTCGCGGCCGACCAGCTCCTCCTGGCCGAAGATCTGGGGGCCGTCGCCATCCTGAAGAAGCCGGTGCGGAAGGACATCTTCCTCGGGGTCCTGGCCAAGGTGCTCTCCGAAGAACGGCGCGGCGTGGACCGATGGAGGGGCCGCTGAGGGCATGATCGAGATCGACACGGAGAGGTCCATGCAGGACATCGTCATCTACGCCGCCGGGGAGATCCACAGCGACTGGCGCGACCGGCTCCGGGAGGCCCTGCTCCGTCGGGGAGTCGACGCCGAGCTGGTGGGACCCCAGGAGGTGCACGACCGCTCCGACGCCGTGGGGGAGGACATCCTCGGCGAGCAGCCGGGAGCGCGCTACCGCGATCTCATGGGCGCGCGGGTCAACACCCTGAGGACCCGGGTCCTCATGCAGCGGGCCGACATGGCCGTGGCGTACTTCGGGCCCGACTACAAGCAGTGGAACACCGCGGTCGACGCCGGCTGGGCCATGGCGGCGGGCCTGCCGCTGGTGCTGGTGCGGCACGAGCACCACACTCACGCCCTCAAAGAGGTCGACGCGCTGGCCGCCCTGACGGTCGAGACCCTCGAGCAGGCGGCCGAGGCGATCGCCTACATCTTCGAGTAGGACACCACGGGAGCTCCCGCGCGGAGCGGGCTCTCGGACTCCTGTCGGTTCGTCGAAACGGGCGATCTTCGGCTGTTGTTCGGTTTTCGACGAAACTTGCGGCACCCTTCCTGCGTTCCTATCCGATAGACCGACCAGGAGAACGCGACGCCCGCGTGCGTCGTGGGACGCCGAGAACGATGCATACGACCCCACAGGCTGTGAGTAGACGATGCGACGCTTCTCCCCGAAGAGCGGGCTGGTCCGGGCGGTGGCGATGTCGCCCCTGGCCCTGACCCCCCTCCTGATCGGGCTGCTGGCCTTCCGCGGTGGCCCTCCCGAACGACCGACCGACCCCGCCCACGCCCACCCTCGGATTTCCGACGCCTCCTTCGAAGAGATGGAGGCGCGTGTGGCGAGCGTGGAGCGGGGACTCGAGCGGCTGGACGCCTGGTATGCCGACGAGGTCGCGCCGGTCGAGCGCGTCCTGCGCCCCTTCCATCCCGACGAGGCCTGGGTCCGCCGGATCTCGATCGCCCTGGCCCGCGAGGGTCGCGCCACCGGGCTGGACCCCCGGGCCCTGGCCTCGGTGCTGCTGGTGGAGAACCCGTGGCTCGACCCCGGGGCGGAGAGCTCGGTCGGCGCCGTGGGGCTCATGCAGGTCATGCCGATCCACGCCGGCAACTGGGGCTGCGGTTCGGCCGACCTGGCCGACCCCGAGACGAACATCTGCCACGGCGCCCGGATCTTCGCCGAGTACCTGAGGCGGTACAGCGACGTGGACCGGGCGCTCCTGGCCTACAACGGCTGCGTGCGGGGGACCAACACGCCCGACTGCTACCTCTACCCGAGCCACGTCTACTCCCGGGCCGGGAGGGCCGCCATGCGGCGCTGGCTCGACGTCGACTGACGCGGCTCGGACGGCGCCTCCGGCCTCGTCCGGGGCGAGGTCGAGGCGCGAGGCGCAGCGCCCGGGGAGCCCTCCACCCGGTTCCGGTGTTATAGAGGACCATGGAACGCATCGAGATACCCGGAGACGCCACCTATTCGCCGGTCGCGCTGACCGACCTCCTGCTCGCCGCGCCCCTCGCCTCGCGGATCCTCCTCGGCGCGACGCTGCCGGGGCGCATCGTCCAGGCCGCGGCGCTCGGCTACTACGCCGGCTCGTCGGCCAAGGACTGGCTCGCCCGCTCGGGCATGCGCCGCATCGACTTCGAGAGCGAATTCGGCGCCGACGTCTTCACCCTGGGGGCCATGTCGGAGGCCGAG
>JASFUL010000172.1:0-9822 GCA_050050315.1 Gemmatimonadota bacterium | reverse complement strand
CCCTCAAGGACGACGGCACGGCCGACATGTCCCACATCCAGGCGGCCGTCGCGTCCATAGCCCCCCACGTGCGTGACGGCCAGCTCGTCGTCGTGAAGAGCACGGTACCCCCGTTCACGACCGAGCACCACGTCGCGGAGCCCCTGCGGGAGCGCGCCGACGTCCTTGTGGGATTCTGCCCGGAGCGGTTGGCCGAGGGCAACGCCATCCACGAGTGCCGCCACATTCCCGTGGTGGTCGGGGGGGTGGACGAGCCGAGCGCCGACGCCGCCGAGCGCTTCTGGCGGGAGACCCTCGGAGTCGAGACGATCCGGGTGGGAAGCGCCCGCGAGGCCGAGCTGGTCAAGCTGGCCGACAACATGTGGATCGATCTGAACATCGCCCTGGCCACCGAACTGGCCCGCCTGGCCGACCGTATCGACGTGGACGTGTTGCCCGTCATCGCCGCGGCGAACTCCCTGCCCAAGGGACAGCACCACGTGAACATCCTCCTGCCGTCGGTGGGGGTCGGAGGCTACTGCCTCACCAAGGACCCCTGGTTCCTGGACGCCTTCGCCCGGGCGCACGGCGGCCGGTTCCGGACGGCCGTGGTCTCTCGCACGGTGAACGACGAGTCGCCCGCCTACGCGGCGGAACGCCTCCACACGGCCCTCGAGGAGCGCTTTCCCGGGCTGCCCCCGGCCGAACGGCGGGTCGCCGTCCTGGGCCTCTCCTTCAAGAACGACACCGGGGACTGCCGCTTCACGCCCACGAAGCCCGCCGTGGACGCCTTGCTCGACAGAGGATACCGCGTGGTGGCCTACGATCCCTGGGTGAGCGACGCCGACTGGCGGATGTTCACGGGAGTCGAGCGCGTCCACGGGGCGGAGGAGGCCCTGCGCGGCGCCCACGCCGCGGCGTTCCTCGCGGGACACCGGGAGTTCCACGGGCTGTCGGCCGCCGCCCTCGGGGAGCTGCTCCACGCGGGGGCCGTGGTCTTCGACGGCCGGATGTTCTTCCCGAGGGAGACGATCGACGCGTTCCGGGAGGCGGGCCTGGGCTTCCGTGGAGTGGGCCGATGAGTGAGAAGATCATGGTCACGGGGGCCGCCGGCTTCGTGGGGGCCCGTCTCGTGGGACGGCTGCTCGCCGAGGGGGCCGAGGTCCACGCCTTCGACGTCCAGCCCCTGGACGAGGCCCTCCGCCTCCGCTCCGTGCGAGGCCACGAGGGACTCCACTACCGGCAGGGCGACCTTCGCGACGCCGAAGCGGTGGAGGCTTGGTATCGGGCCGACGCCTCGCACCTGTACCATCTCGCCAGCGTGGTGGGCGTCCACCTCTACATGGACGACCCCCTCGCGTTGATCGACGTCGTCGTGGGTGGGACCCGGACCCTCCTGGACCTGGCCGTCCGCCACGGGACCCGCGTGCTCTTCACCAGCACCAGCGAGGTCTACGGCAAGAACCCCCGGACCCCCTGGGCCGAGACGGACGACCGCGTGCTCGGCCCACCCTCGGTCGACCGGTGGAGCTACAGCAGCAGCAAAGCGGTCTGCGAGCACATGCTGCACGCCCTCCACCACGGAGGGAAGCTCGACTTCACGACGGTCCGGTTCTTCAACGTCTACGGGCCCGGCCAGGCCCCGATCTTCGTGGTCTCCCAGAGCATCCACAGAGCCCTGCACGACAGGCCGCCGCTCCTCTACGACACGGGTCGGCAGACGCGATGCTTCACCTACGTCGACGACGCGGTGGAGGGCATGATGTCCGCCTCCCGCGCCGAGGCCGCCGTGGGGAAGGTCCTCAACATCGGCTCGGACGTCGAGACCACGATCGCCGAAGTCGTGCGGAAGGTGATCGAGGCGTCGGGCCAGGACCTGGAGCCCGAGATCTTCCGGACCGAGGTCGAATACGGTGCGGTCTACGAGGACATCCCGCGGCGAGTTCCCGACGTATCCCGGGCGAAGGCGCTGCTGGGCTGGCAGGCCACCACCCCTCTGGAAGAGGGGATCCGCAGGACCATGGAGTGGGTCAGGGAGAATCCCTGGTGGCTCGAGCAACCCGCGGGCGCGGGTTCCTGAAGGGGATCCCGCTCCGCCCCTGCCTGACCGCACCGCGGGGCCGGCTCAGCTCCGCCGATAGTGTTCGAGCACGGACCGGGTCGCGGTGATCACCGCATCGAGGTCCCGGTCGCTCATGGACGGGCTCATGGGAAGGCTGAGGGTGCGCTCCGTCACCCAGTCCGCGTTGGGCAGGTCACCCCGAGCGATGCCCATCTCTTCCCGGTAGAAGGGATGCTGGTGCATGGCCGGGTAGTGCATGGCCGCCCCGACGTTCTCCGCGCGGAGCGCCAGGACCACCTCGTCGCGTCCGACCGTGAGCTCGGCCAGCCGTGGCAGGAGCACGTAGAGGTGGAGCGCGTGCCGGCCTCCGGAGGCCTCGTCGGGTCGGATCTGCCGGTCGACGGGCAGGTCCGCGAAGGCTTCGTCGAAGCGTCGGGCCATCTCTTCCCGCCGCGCCTGGAAGCCATCGAGGCGGCGGAGCTGGACGAGGCCCAGGGCGGCCTGGAGATCGGTCATGTTGTACTTCCATCCGTGGCGGATCACCACGGACGGCACCAGCTGCTTCGCCGCATACCGCTTCCACCCGTCGACGCCCAGGCCATGGAGGCGGAGCTCCCGGAGAGCATCGGCCACGGCCGGGTCCTCCACGGTGACCATACCACCCTCGCCCGTCGTCATGTTCTTGTTGGGGTAGAAGCTGAAGCACGCCGCGTGCCCGAGAGCGCCGATGCGCGCGCCGTCGACCTCGGCTCCCACCGCGTGCGCCGCATCCTCGACGATCCGGAGGTCGTGACGCTCCGCGATCGCACCCAGGGCGGCCATGTCGCACGCCAGCCCACCGAAGTGCACGGGCAGGATGGCGCGGGTGCGCTCGGTGAGAGCGGCCTCGACCTCGCCCGGGTCGAGGTTGAGGGTCCGCCGGTCCACGTCGACCAGCACGGGACGCGCCCCGGTGGCGAGGATCGCGTTCACGGTGGCGGCGAAGGTGAGTCCCGACGTGATCACTTCGTCGCCCGGACCCACGTCCGACGCCAACAGGGCCAGGTGGAGGGCGGCCGTGCAGGATCCCAGCGCGACGGCGTGTCCTGCGCCGACGTAGTCCGCGAAGGCCTCCTCGAACTCGAGGGTCCTCGGGCCCATGCCGATCCAGGAGGAGCGTACGACCTCGGCCACGGCCGCGATCTCCTCCTCGCCCAGGTCCGGGCGCCCGAACGGCAGGAACTCCTCCAGAACGGGCTCGCCACCGTCGATTGCGAGCCTTCGCCGCGCCGTCACCGCACGACCTTGCGGCGGGGGCGCTTCGACTCCTCCACGACTCGCGACGGCACACTACCGGTCTCCAACAGCTCGAGAGCGGCCTGGGCGGCCTCCCGCCCGGAGATCAGGGCCGCGTCCTGGTTGCAGTAGAGGAACCGGCCCTGGCGGCCGGCGACCATGATGTGTCCGGTCCCTTCGATCCACCCGATCAGGCGTCGGAGACGGCCCTTGTACCCCACCTCGTAGATCGGGTAGGCGTTGGGCTCCCGGATGACGTGATAGTCGTGGACCTCCTCCAGACGCGCGAGGCCGAGCTCCTCCAGGTCCTGCATGCACCACCGTACCACGTCGTTGTCGGAGGCATTCCAGAGGAAGTCACCGACGTGGCACGCCACCTCGAAGCAGATTCCCGTCATCCCTTCGGGCGCGAGCTCGTCGCTGAAATGCCGATACTCGGAGATGCGGTTGAAGAAACGGTCGGTGAAGTAGATCCAGAAGGGCCCGATCACCTGGGGCTTCGTCAGCGAGACGTTGACCAGCTTGATGGCCCGGTAGCGGAGCCCCGAGGCGAGGAGTCGGATCTCGGGCGGGGGCTCCGGTCGGATCAACGGGACGAGCTCGTCCATGGGAATCGTCGAGACCATGCCGTCGTACTCGATCTCCCGGGTCCCGCCGTCGGCCTCCTCCACCGTCACGATCCGGCGTTCGATGTCGATCGTGACGGGCGAGCTCTCGAACGCGAAGCGACCGCCGAGGCGGTCCACCCACGCCCGGTACGCCTTCGGTAGCGTGCCCGCACCCTGGCGCGGATAGTAGAAGCGATGGAGGTCGTGGGTGACGACCCGGCCCGAGGGGCCCACCCGCTTCTTCTCCTTGTCGGGGTCGGTGAAGAGCTTCTTGAAGACGTCCCAGAGGTTCAGGGCCGGGACCCGGTCCCGGGTGAAGTCGGCGTCGAGGTGCTTGGGGTCGATGTCCCAGACCTTCCGGGTGTAGGGCCCGAAGAAGGCGTCGTACAGCACCCGACCGAACTGCTCGACCAGGTACTCCTCGGCGTTGTCGACCACACGTCCCGTCACCCGGCGCTTGAATCGGGACCACAGAAAGGAGAGCCCGGCCCCCACCGTCGTGAGCGGATTCAGCTTGCCGACGACGTCCTGGATGCGGAGGGGGAAGTTGAAGAACTCGTTCCGGTAGTGGATCTGGGACCACTTGGTCAGCCAGTTGTAGCCGCCCTGGCTCTCCATCAGGTCCAGGACCTCCCGGAGGAGCCACTCCTCGCTCGTGAAGAAGCCGTGGGGCCCGTGATCGAAGACGAACTCACCCCGGCGATGGCTCCGGGCCATGCCCCCGGCCTCGGACGCCCGGTCCACGAGGATCGTCTCGTAGCCCCGCTCGAGGGCCTCGACGGCGGCTCGCATCCCCGCGATCCCCGCGCCGAGGACCACGATACGACCAGAGCCGGGGGGGGTGGGAGACGCGCTCACGTTCGATCCGGGTGGGGGGGAGGGAGCCCGGGAGCGAGTCCGATCCCGGCCTGGATGACGATGTTCGCCCGCCGGCCGGAGCCCGCGGGACCGGGACGGTCGAAGGATGCCCGTGCTCATCCACGCTAGGCACCGCGACGGGAAGCTCGCAAGACCTCCGCGCAACCTCCACCGGCCCGCCCGCCGGCGGTCGGTCCAGAGGGTCCCGGGGTGGGAAGGGCCTTTCCCGTGACACTCGAGAACCCCCAGTTTACCTTCGACGGGTGGCCGACCCCGCCGCCCCGGGAGATCGACGAACGGAGGATCGCGGTGCCCTTGCCCGACGCTCAGAGCGGCCTGGAGGAGTTGCCGGAAGAGCTGGCGCTGGCGTTCAGGCCACTCCACAAGCGGGCCTTCGGCATGGCGGTGGGCCTGACCCTGGCGAGCTGCATGTTCCTCGCCACGGCCTTCGCCCTGCTGGTGCCGGGGCGTCCGGGCTTCCTGGACCTCCTGGGCAATTACTTCCCGGGCTACTCGGTGACCTGGACCGGCGCGTTCGTGGGCTTCCTGTGGGCCTTCTTCGCCTTCTTCGTCGCCGGCTGGTTCGCGGCCTTCTGCCGCAACTTCTTCATCGCCGCGAGCGTCTGGATGGCCCGGACCCGAGCGGAGCTCCAGGCCACCCACGACTTCCTCGATCACATATGACCGCCGGTGGAAGCATGACCGAAAGCGAGCAGGCAGAACTCCGGAGGGCGGTCCGACGGCTGAACGCCCGGGCGTGGGGTATCACGGGCGGTCTCGTCCTGGGGCTGGGGATCTTCATGGCCACGAACATCCTGATCCTCAAGGGAGCGCCCGAAGGACAGCACGTGGGTCCGACGCTCGGCCGCCTCCGATACTTCCTTCCCTTCTACTCGGTGAGCTTCGTCGGCAGCCTCGTCGGCTTCGTGTACATGTTCGTGATCGGGTACGCCGTCGGTCGGGTGGTGGGAACCCTCTACAACAAGCTGGTCGAGGGTTTTCCGAGCTGATTTCCGCCTCCGTCGGCCGCGCACCCGGCGCGTCTCCCCTCCCCTCCCCTTCCTCGCGTGGCCTCGACTGACCGCCGCGCCCCCGTGGCCGCCCCCGGCGACTCCAGGGCCGGCCGGAACTTCGGCGCGCTGGCGCTGGGGCAGCTGCTGGCCCGCCTGCTGGCGTTCTTCACCACCGCCTACCTGGCCCGCGTGCTCGGCCCGGAGGGCTTCGGCGTCGTGGGGTTCGCCTACGCCCTGACCGGATACTTCGCCCTGGCGGTCAGCGCCGGGCTCAACACGGTCGGGGCGACCCACGTCGCCGAGGACCGCGACCGGGCCACGGCCGTGGCCGCCGACGTCATGGGCGTCCGGATCCTCCTCGCGACCGTGGCGTTCGCGCTCTCGGCGCTCCTGGCGGCGGTGCTTCCGAAGCCGGCGGCCGTGAAGTGGGTGATCGTCCTCACGGGGCTCACGTACTTCACCCGGGCGGTCAGCACCGAGTGGGTGCACAAGGGGCTCGAGCGCAACCAGCGCGTGGCCCGGAGCCTCGTCCTGACCGAAGTCGTGCAGATCTCGCTGGTGCTCGCCCTCGTGGGCTCGGACGACGACGTGCTTCGGGTGCCGCTGGCCCTCTTCCTCGCGCAGGTGGCCAGCGCGGGCTATCTGCTCGTGCCCCTGGTCCGCGAAGGCCTGCCGAAGCCGGACCTGGCCCGCGGGCTCGCGATCTTCCGGGGCGCCTTCTCGCTGACGCTGACCAAGCTGATGCGGACGGCGCTCTACACCATGGACGTCCTCTTCATCGGGTTCCTGCTGGGCGAGCGCGCCGTGGGCCTGTACGACGCCCCGGGCCGGATCGGGCTGTTCGTCGTGGCGCTCTCGGGTTCGCTGGTCTTCAGCTTCCTCCCGGACTTCGCCCGCGCCCGGGAGGCCGGCACCGGTCCCTCCACCGCGGTGCTCGCGCGGGCCCTGGGTTTCGCCTTCTTCATGATCGCGCCCCTCCTGGCGGGCGGTCTGCTCGTGGCCGAGCCCCTCCTGGTGGCGCTGTTCGGGGCTCCCTACGGAGAGGGTGCGGTCGTCCTGAAGCTCGTCCTGGCACGGGTGTCGCTGATCTTCTTCCGGGACACGCTCGAGAGCGTGCTCGTCGTCTACCGAAGGCTCACCCCGGAGATGTGGGTGATGGCCGCCGCGACCGTCCTCGCCGTGGTCCTCAACGTGGTCCTGATCCCGCGCCTGGGGATCGACGGCGCCGCGCTGGCCACGCTCGTGACGGAGGTCGCGGTGGTCGGCGGGCAGATCGCCCTGGTGCGGAGGCAGGGTGTCGGCTTGAGAATCCCCCTCGCCCTTCGCATCGTGGGTGCGACCGGGGTGATGGCCGGCGTGGTCGCGCTCCTGCTGGGGCGACTCCCGGTCCTCCTCGTGGTCCTGCTGGGCACCGCCGTCTACGGCGCGGCGGCCTTCCTCCTCGGCGCGATCCCCGACGACGTGCGAACCATGCTCGCGAAACCTCCCGGACCGGGGCCCTCCGATGGACCGCGGTGAACCCCGCGTGACGGTCACGCCCTCGGCCCGCGAGGGGGAGCGGGCGGTCCGCAAGCACCTGCCCGACCAGGTGCCCGGCCGCCTCCGCCGGTTCGACGACCCCTTCGGAATCACGTGGCGCGTCGTCAACGCGTGGCGGCGTTTCAGCGTCCGCCGCTCCCTCCGCTTCCTCGCCGGCCTCGCGCGGAACCCGACGTACCGGGACCCGATCCTGGTGGTGGGGCTCCCCCGCTCGGGCACGACCCTCCTGCACCACCTGCTCAGGTCGAGCAGCGAGCTGGTGTCGCTCCCCCACGAGGGTCACAACCTCTGGAGGAT
Source organism: Gemmatimonadota bacterium (assembly GCA_050050315.1). Taxonomy (GTDB): domain Bacteria; phylum Gemmatimonadota; class Gemmatimonadetes; order Longimicrobiales; family Gaopeijiaceae; genus JASFUL01. The sequence goes on along the minus strand of JASFUL010000172.1, from coordinate 2,191 downwards.
GTTCCACCATCCCCGCTGGTCCGGGTGGGACTCGGACCGGGTCGGGGCGGGGGAGGTGAAGCTCTTGGAGCGCCGGATGATCAACGCGTCGCTCTACGCCTGGTGCGGGACGGGACGGCTGATCGAGAAGACCGCCGACAACCTGCTCCGCGTGCCGTACCTGCTGGAGCTCTTCCCCGACGCCACCGTCGTGGTCATGAAGCGTGACCCCTGCGACGTCCTCAACTCCTACATCAACGGGTGGCGCCACCCCCAGGGCCGGTTCCGGTCGTACTACGTACCCGAGCGTCTGACGATCCCGGGTCGCGAACCGACCCGGCAGTGGTGCTCCACGCTGATTCCAGGCTGGCGGGAGCTCCGGTCCTCCCCCGTCCCCGAGATTGCGCTGGCCCAGCTCCGGGCGTATGTCATGGCCCTGGAGGAGGCGCGGCGGATCGTCCCGGAGCGGCGCCTCGTGGAGATCCACCTGGAGAGCCTCCTCGAGAGCTCGGACCGCGTCTACCCGGCCACGCTCGACCGCCTCCGCCTGCGCCCGGAGGTGGGCATGCGCCGGAAGCTGGAGGAGCTGCTCGCGAACCCGGTGAACGCCCTCTCCGCCCCCCGGGCCCAGAAGTGGCGCGCGCAGAATCCGGACGAGGTCTCCGCCCTGCTGCCGGAGCTCGAGCCGCTGGCCCGCGCGCTGGGGTACCGGCTCGACCCCGGGTCGGGCGCCTGCACGATCGCCGGACCGGCGGAGTAGCCGTCCGCCCCCTCGACCCCACGATCCGGCCGGCGACCCGTACGCTCGCCGCGACACCGCACGAGACGGAGCGCGCATGAAGACAGTCATCCTGGCCGGCGGCTTCGGAACCCGCCTCGAGGAGGAGACCACGGTCCGGCCGAAGCCGATGGTCGAGATCGGGAGCCGCCCGATCCTCTGGCACATCATGTCCCTGTACGCGGCCCACGGCTTCAACGAGTTCGTCGTGGCGTGCGGATACAAGGGCGAGCAGATCAAGCAGTACTTCAGCGACTTCTTCTATCACAACACCGACTGGACCATCGACCTGAGGGACGGGCGACGCGAGGTCGTGCGGCACTTCACACCGGACTGGCGGATCCACCTGGTCGACACGGGGCTGCGCACGATGACGGGCGGACGACTGTTGCGTCTCCGCGACTGGTTGTCGGACGGCACCTTCATGATGACGTACGGCGACGGGGTGTCCGACGTGGACGTCCCGGCCCTCGTGGACTTCCACCGGGCCCACGGAAAGCTCGCCACGGTGACGGCCGTCCGGCCCCCCGCCCGCTTCGGTGGCATGGAGCTCGCCGACGGCAGGGTCGTCGAGTTCGCCGAGAAGCCGCAGACGTCGGTCGGCTGGATCAACGGGGGGTTCTTCGTGCTGGAGCCCGGTGTGATGGAGTACATCGACGGTGACGCGACGCCCTGGGAGAAGGCCCCGCTCGAGCGCCTTGCCGAGGACGGCCAGCTGATGTCCTTCCGTCACGAGGGTTTCTGGCAGCCCATGGACACGCTGCGCGAGAAGCGCCTGCTCGAGTCCCTCTGGGAGAGCGGGGACGCGCCCTGGGCGGTCTGGAAGCGATGACCGGACGTCTCTTCGAGGTCTACCGGGGGACCCCCGTGCTCCTGACGGGCCACACGGGGTTCAAGGGCGCCTGGCTGGCGGCCTGGCTCCAGAGGTTGGGGGCCGAGGTCACCGGGCTCGCCCTCGCCCCCGAGCCCGACCGCCCGTCCCTGTACGAGGTCGCGGCGGTGGGCGACGGGATGCGCTCGATCCTGGGAGACATCCGGGACCCCGCCACGGTCGACGCCGCCTTCGGTGCCGCCCGGCCCCGGGTGGTCTTCCACATGGCCGCCCAGTCGCTCGTCCGGCGCTCCTACGCCGATCCGGTGGCGACCTACGCCACCAACGTGATGGGGACCGCCCACGTGCTCGAAGCGGCTCGGAAGGTGCCGGAGGTGGAGGCGGTCGTGGTCGTGACGAGCGACAAGTGCTACGAGAATCGCGGGCTGGAGCGCGGCTACCGCGAGGACGACCCCATGGGCGGCTTCGATCCGTATAGCTCCAGCAAGGGGTGCGCGGAGCTGTTGACGGCCGCCTGGCGGCGCTCCTTCTTCACCGGTCGCGCGGCGGTGGCCACGGCGCGCGCCGGCAACGTGATCGGCGGGGGCGACTGGGCGGAGGAC
>JASFUL010000171.1:0-9830 GCA_050050315.1 Gemmatimonadota bacterium | reverse complement strand
GGATGTGTCCGGGGGGGGGGTCGGACGCGAGAGCATCCGACCGGGCGACCGCGGCTCCGGTCACTCAGGTGCAGCTATAGCACGGCCGCCGCCGTCGGAGCAAGGCTCACGGGAGGTCTCAGCGAGCCACCACCAGCGCGAAGCCGTCGTGGGTCCACACCGTGGCCGCCGTGTCGAAGCCGGCCGCGCGGGCGGCTTCCTCCATGCCCTCGGCGCTGAGGGGGTGGTCCCGGCCGCCCTCCTTGCGGAAGTTCCATTCGACCAGCCCGGCGGGGCATCCGTGCTCCAGGGCGAAGCGGCGCCGGTACTCCACGGCCACGGCCTCTCGCTCGGGGTCGGGGTGACGCACCAGGTCGCCCCAGAGGAAGGGAGCCCCGGGATGGAGCGCCGCCCTCACGGCGCGGAGCGCCCGCCGCTTCTCCGCGCCTCCCAGGTTGTGGAGCACCAGGTTCGACCAGGCGGCGCCGGCCGGTGGGGCCAGCACGAGCTCGGCGGCGTCGCCGAGGAGCACCGCGACGCGCCTCCCGAACGGCGCCAGTCGCCGGCGGGCTCGCTCGGCCATGACCGGGACGACTTCCACGGCGATCACCTCCGCCCCCGGAAGCGCCGCCGCCACTTCGGCCGTCAGCTCCCCCGGCCCGCACCCCACGTCCAGCACCCGCTCGGGAGCCCCGGCGCGGAGCCGTCCGACGATCTCGGCCGCCAGCTCGTCGTAGCGTGGCACGAGCTGCCGGATGAGCCCGGCGTAGTCGAGCGCGAGGCGGTCGTAGTACGCGGTGGTGTCGGGTTCCATGGTCGGATCAGGCTGTGGTGCCGTCCGGGCCGTCGGGGGCGTGATCCGAGGCGTCGATGTCGAGCCTTCGCAGGATCCGCTGCAGGCTCTGGCGGTGCAGGTCCAGGCTTCGGGCGGTCGCGGAGATGTTCCCGCCGTGCCGTTCGAGCGCGGCTTCCAGGTAGGAGCGCTCGAACGCTTCGGTGGCGCGGTCCCGGGCCTCGTGGAAGGGGAGGTCGGCGATCGCCGCCTCGACGGGGGAGGGGACGGCGCGACTTCCCGTCACCCGGGAGGGGAGATCGGCGGCGCCGACGGAGTCGCCGTCGGTCAGGACCACCGCCCGCTCGAGGGCGTTCCTCAGCTCGCGGACGTTCCCCGGCCAGTCGTGGAGCAGGAGGGCGCGACGGGCGTCGTCGGCGAGCCTCGTGACACGCTTCCCGTGGCGCTCGGCGAGGTCCGACAGGAAGTGGACGACCAGCGGCATGAGGTCCTCGCGCCTCTCCCTGAGGGGAGGGAGGGTGAGCGTGACGACCGCCAGGCGGTAGTAGAGGTCCTCCCGGAACGTGCCTTCGCGGACCATCCGATCCAGGGGGCGATTCGTCGCCGCCAGGACGCGCACGTCCACGGCCCGGTCCGAGGTCTCGCCGATCCGGGTGATGGTGCGGGTCTCGAGGGCCCGGAGGAGCTTGGCCTGAGCGGGAGGCGAGAGGTCGCCCACCTCGTCCAGCAGGAGCGTGCCGCCGTCGGCCGCCTCGAACAGGCCCATGCGGGCGCGATCCGCCCCCGTGAAGGCCCCCTTCCCGTGGCCGAAGAGCTCGCTCTCCACCAGCTCGGAGGGGAGCGCGGAGCAGTTGAGGGCCACGAAGGGTCCGCGGGCGCGTGGGCTCTCGTCGTGGAGCGCCCGGGCTGCCAGCTCCTTCCCGGTGCCGCTCTCCCCCTCGATGAGCACGGTGGCGTCCGTCGGTCCGGCCCGCCGGATGGTGGCGAACACGTCGGCCATCGCCTCGGACCGGCCGATCATCGCGCCCATGCGGTCGGCGAGCTCGTCGCGCAGGCGAGCGTTCTCGCGTCGCAGCGCCAGCATCTCGGCCGTCCGGCGCGCCACGGCCCGGATCTCTTCGTTGTCGAACGGCTTCGGCAGGTAGTCCCACGCCCCGCCCTTGAGCGCCCTCACGGCGGTCCGCTCGTCGCCGTGGGCGGTCATGAGGACGAAGGGAAGGTCCGGATGGCGACGCCGCGCCTCCTCGAGGAGCTCCAGGCCGTCCATGGCCGGCATGCGCAGGTCGCAGAGGACCAGGTCGGGAGGGTCGTCCGCGAGGGCCTCCAGCGCCGCCGGGGCGTGCTCGGCCTCGACCACCTCGTGGCCCTCGGCCTCCAGAAGCTCCCGGAGGGAGAACCGGACCGACGCCTCGTCGTCCACCACGAGGATTCTCATGCGGGTCGGTCGGGCATCACGAGCCGGAACTCGGCTCCACCGCCCGGCGCCTCACCCACGAGGACGTCCCACCCCAGCTCGCGACCCAGGCGGCGTACCACGCTGAGACCGAGCCCCGTTCCGTGGCGGCCGCCGCGGAAGGGCTCGAAGATCCGTTCACGCTCCGCCGGGGGCACCCCCGGGCCCTCGTCCCGCACCGCGATTTCCACCCTCCCGTCCGGGGCGTCCACCAGGACCCGGACGGTGCCGCCGTCGGGGCTGTGGTCCAGGGCGTTCAGGAGGAGGTTGAGGAGCACCTGTGCCAGAGGATCCCGCGGCGCCTGGACCGACGGCACCCGGGCCTCGAAGCGGACCGACGAGCCGGCCTCCTCCGCCCGCGCCTGCGTCAGGAGCCGGAGATCCTGGAACAGCGGTTCCAGTCGCGTCGGCTCTCCGGACCACTGGGGGCGGGCCGTGTCCCGCGCGACGTCGAGGAGGTCGCGGACCAGGCGCTCCACGCGGCTCGTCTCCTGGAGGATCACCTCGGCGTATCGCTTCCGTCGCTCACCGTTCACGGCGTCCTCGGCCAGACGCTGCGCCAGGGATCGAACGCCCGTGAGGGGGTTCCGGACCTCGTGGGCGACGGTGGCCGAGAGCTCTCCAAGGAGCGCCAGGCGCTCGAGCTCGGTGGCTCGGGTGACCAGCTCACCGGTGCGGGCCACCCGGACCTCGATGTCGTAGAACCGCATGCGGGTGACGCCGTAGAAGACGAGGATCTGGACCACGACGGTCATCAGGGGCACCAGGTAGGTGAAGAACCCGTCGGCGCCAAGGACGAACCCCGCGGCCACCGACGCGGGGGCCAGCAGGAGCAGCGTGGTCACCACGGCCCGCCTGTCCCGGGCACCGATCCGGGCGAGCCGTTCTCCGGTCCTTCGGGCCTGGAGCACGCTTCCGGCCGTCCATCCGCCGACGTGCCAGAGGAGTCCACCGGCGTTGGCCCAGGTCGGCGGGTCGGGCAGCAGCGGCCGGGCGCCCAGGGGGACCGCCAGGACGGTCAGGCCGAGAGCCGCCCACGCGTGCCACGGGGGTCGGCGGGGATCCTGGGCCAGCGAGGCCGCGACGAACAGGCCGGGAAGCGAGGCCACCGACACCGCCATGAGGGGGTCCCACACCGACCAGTCACCGGTGAGGTGACCCATCCCCTGGCTCAGGAGCCACGCCATCAGGCCGACCTGGAACCCGGTGTACCAGCGCACGACCCGGCTCTCGGGGTTGAACAGCAGGAGGAGCGTCGCGCCCAGCAGGTTCGCACCCAGGGCGAACAGGGCGATGGCCGCGGCCAGGGGATCGCTCACAGGAACTGGACCTCGACGCCAATGATGAGCGCCGTCCGGGAGAAGAAGGACTCGATGGGTCGGCGGTTCTCGTACGTCTCGTCCCAAGTATAGGACATGACGTTGGGCCGCCCCAGGACGTTCAAGGCCTCCAGGTAGGCGACCAGGAGCCCGCGCCGCCACGGCACCAGGCGGGTGATCCGGCCGTCGAGCCGGAGGTAGTTCGGCAGCCGGTCCCCGTGGATCACCCCGTACACGGGCGACGGGTCGTCCGCGCTCGTGCGCCCGAGGATGGGGGTGAAGGGGCGTCCCGTCGCGTACCGAGCCGTGGCGCCGAGCTCCCAGACGTCGTCCAGGGCCCAGGTGACCACGGTCGTGACGCTGTGCGTCACATCGGCCGCCGAGGGGACGCGCCGCCCGTCGGCGAGCTCCGTCTCGGCGTGCAGCAGCGACCACGACAACCACCCGGCGATCGCGCCGTCTCCCTCCCACTTCACCAGCACGTCGGCTCCGCGGGCATGGCCGTCGACGCTGCGGGGTCCGGTCCGACCGTCGTCCACGTACCGGCCGTACTCCTTGAGGAACGCCTCCGCCCGTACCGAGAGCGCACCGTCCCGTTGGACGCCGATGGCCAGATGGGCCGCCCGGCGGGGCACGCCCGCCGGCTCACCGCCGTGCGGGGGCTCGTACCGTACGCGGCGCCGACCCTGGTGGAACACGCCCGTTCCCAACCGGAGGGTCCAGTCGCCCGTCCGGTACGCCACGGACGCCCGCGGGTCGAGGGTGGCGGCGGTCTCCCCCGGAAGCCGATCGGCCCGCAGGCCGAGCACGAGGGCCAGGTCCCCCCCGGGTCGCAGGCCGACCTCGGCGTATCCTCCGAGGTGGCGGGTGGCGGTGTTCGAGTCCGGCAGCGCCAGGACCGGGGACCCGGGAGCCAGAGCGTCCGTCAGGGGGACGCGCCCCTCCAGGCCGGCCGACATGCGCGCTGCCTCGAGGCCGGCGCGAATCCAGCCGACGTCTCCGAGGGTCCTTTCCGAGTCCATGCGCAGCTCGACGGCCCGGTCCTCGCGCCGTCGGTCGAGGACCCCCAGACGGAATCCGGTGGAGCGGCTGGTGATCCCCGCCACGGCCCTCAGCGCGAACGCGTCGGACGGGCGATAGTCGGAGGACACCGTGACCAGGCTCGTGTGGGTGTCGCCGTGGAACGTGCCGGTGTAGCCCAGAGACTCCACGACCTTCTGCGTCTCGTCGGACTCGGCCAGGGCGGTGGCGCGGAGGCCGAGGGACGATCCGGGCTCCGTCGTGAGGTTCACCATGCCCTGGAAGGCGCCGGGAGCGTCCGGGTATTCGTCGGCACGACCCTGCAGCGTCAGGAGCGGGCCCGTGTGGGTCGCGCTCAGCGAGGACCATGCTCCGGTGCGGTCCCCGAGAGGAGTCCGGGCCGTGAGCGCGGCCGACACCAGGTTGAGTCCGGCGCGCCACGACCGCTCCCGGGGTCGTCCTTCGGTCTCCACGTCGAGCACGCCGCTGAGGGCGTTGCCGTAGCGGGCCGAGAATCCCCCGCTCGAGAAGTAGGCCGCCGACAGCACCTCCGGGTCCAGGACGCCGAAGATCGAGCCGTTCAACGTCTCGAAGGTCCCGGCGTGAAAGAGGCGGGCCCCGTCCAGGAAGATGGCGCTTTCTGCCGGATCGCCGCCCCGGACGTAGAGGTCGCTCCCTTCGCTCGCCCGGGTCGCGCCGGGCATGGTCTGGAAGACCTGGAGCACGTCCGCCGTGCCGCCCGGGGTCGAGTACACTTCCTGCCGGGTCAGCGGAGTGCCGCTCCGCACCTCGCCCATGGAATAGCTCCCGGCCTCGACGACCAGGGGCTCGAGCTCGTAGACGGGCACGTCGCCGTCCGGGCCGATGCCGCCCGGCCTCGTGCCGCCCCCACCGAGCCCTCTCATCCGTGCCTGGAGCCGTTCCTCTCCCGGCACGCGCTCGAGCCCCTCCTTCCAGACCCGCCGGGCCTCCTCGCGGAGCCCCTTGCGCAGGTAGAGGTCGCCCAGGCGGATGTGGACCTCGGCCAGGACACGCTCGGGAAGGTCCTCCGGGTGGTCCCGCAGGAGGACCTCGAAGGTCTCGATGCCGTCGTCGGTGCGCCCGAAGAACTCGGGGGCGTGGAAGTGGTTCATGCCCAGGTTGAAGCGCGCGGGCCAGAAGCCCGGATCCACCTCGAGCGCCCGCAGGAGCTGTTGGTCCGCGGCCTGCAGGAGACGGCCCTGGGCCATGGGCTCTGCCAAGGGGATCCGGCAGCCCGTGCGGATGCGTGCCCTTCCGGTGAGGGCCGCCGGAAGGAGGCCGTCCACTTCCTCGAGCCGCCGGTACAGGGCCTCGGCCTCGTCGGACAGACGTCGAGCCTCCTCTGCGCGACCGCCCGTCGCGGCCGCCACGCAGGCCGCCAGGAGCGAGTCGGCGCGGGCGAGCTCGGGCGGGGGGGGAGTCCGCCCGGGGACCTGGGCGCCGGCGGATGCCGGCTGGAGCAGGAGCGGAATCGTGGCGAGCCACAGCCTGCGCGGGCTCCTTGCCGGGCGGAAGGGTCGCGTGGGCGCGGGTCGTTTCATGGGTTCTCCTCGACGGGGGAGTGTTCGAGATCCTCCTGGGCAATCTCCAGGCCGGCCCGTCAGCGCGATCGAAGTCATTGCCACGCACAGACTTGACAGGTGTGCAGGGGTCGATGCGCGTGCAGCGCGGGCGTTGCGGCGAAACACGGGTGTTGCGGTGGCGGGGGAGTGCGGGACCCGCTCCGCGGCTGCGTGCGAGCCGGGTCCGACCTCCTTGACCGCACCTTCCCCGCGTTCCTAGCGTTCGAATAGGCCCAGGAGTCCGATCCGTGCGGCGCCCCGGCGCCGCGGACTCCCCCTCCAGGAGGGCTCATGCCACGCCTCCTCTACGCCATTCCCGTCTTCTTCCTCGCCGCCTGCTCCGACGTGACGGAGCCCGTGGGCGGTCCGGATCCCGTCGAGGCTCCGGCCTCCGGGTCCCTGTCCGGGTCCCAGGTACCGGCCTTCCAGCCGGGGGTCGTCGTGGCCCGCTTCGCCGCGGGGGCTCCCGCGGAGGCGATCGCGGCCGGCCACGGCGCCGCGGTGTCCCGCACCCTGGGGCTGGGCATGCGGCTGCTGCGCGTCCCCGAAGGACGGGAGCGCGCGGTGGTCGCCGCGCTGGCCCGGAACCCCGCCGTGGAGTTCGCGGAGCTGAGCGTGCCTCGCACCCTCGGTCTGCCGTGCGAAGCCGACGACGGTGACTGCACGGCTCCCTCCGACGATCTCTTCGGCCGCAGGTGGGACCTCCACAACGTCGGCGCCATCACCGACGCGTCGGGCACCGTCCTCGAGAACGTCGGTCCCGTCCCGGACGCCGACATGGACTGGCTGGAGGCGTTCGACCAGCTCGGGGCGTTCCAGGGCGGCGCCATCGTGGGTGTCATCGACACCGGGATCTACCCGGACCACCCGGATCTGGCGGGGCGCCTGCTCGCCCAGTGGGACTTCTTCAACATCGACCCCATCGCGGAGGACGACTACGGCCACGGGACCCACGTCTCGGGGATGATCCTGGCCCACGCGGACAACGGGATCGGAGCAGCCGGCGTGGCCTGGGGCCCGAACGTGCGGCTGGTCGTGGCCAAGGGGTGCGGTCAGACCATCCTCGGATACATCTGCTGGTCCCCGGACATCGCCGACGGGATCATCTGGGCGGTGGACCAGGGCGCCTCGGTGATCAACCTGAGCCTCGGAGGTGACGAGGGGTCGAGCGTGGAGCAGACCGCGCTCCAGTACGCCCAGGCCAACGACGTGCTGCCGGTGTGCGCGGCGGGGAACGACAAGGCGGCGGTCGACTATCCCGCCGCGTTTCCGGAGTGCATGGCGGTCAGCGCCACCGGCTGGGACGACCGGCGGGCCAGCTATTCCAGCGCCGGACCCGAGGTCGAAGTCTCGGCGCCGGGCGGCGACACGCTGCACCCCGCGGCGTACGACATGATCGCGTCCACCTGGCCCGACGGCGGCTACGTCTACCTGGCCGGGACGTCCATGGCTACGCCCCAGGTGGTGGGGGCGGGGGCGCTCCTGCACGCGCTGGGCGTGACGTCCGCCGCCGACAAGCGGTCGCTGATCCGCTCCACGTCCGACGACCTCGGCGTGGTCGGGCCCGACTGGGTCTACGGGGACGGGCGGCTCAACGTGTGGAATGCCGTGGAGGCCGTGACGGGTGATCCTCCCCCTCCGCCGCCGGACAACGAGGCACCGGTCGCCGCATTCTCGTGGAGCTGCTCGGGGCTCGCGTGCTCGTTCACGGACGAGAGCACCGACGACGACGGCGTCGTCGCATGGTCCTGGGACTTCGGCGACGGGAGCGGCTCGCCCGACCGCGATCCGTCCCACACGTACGCGTCCGGGGGGACGTGGTCCGTCACCCTGACCGTGACGGACGCCGGCGACCTCTCGGATGCCGTGACCGAGGAATTGACCGTGTCCGAGCCGGCGCTCTCGCTGGCCGCGAACGGGCTCAAGATCAGGGGCCGACTGGTGGTCGACCTGGTGTGGGGCGGAACGTCGGACCCGGTGGACATCTTCCGCGACGGTGGACTCGTGGCCTCGGGGGTGTCCAGCTCGCCTCCCACGTATCGCGACGAGACGGGGGAGCGGGGCAAGGCCACGTTCGTGTACCGGGTGTGTGTGAGCGGGAGCGAGCTCTGCAGCGACCCGCTGACCGTCGAATTCTGAGCGGCCGCGCTCGGTCTCCGAACTGAGAGCGCGGTCGCCAGGGTGGGCGGTCCCGGTCGTGGACACGGCCGGGACCCCCGCCCGAACCGTCGGGGCACCGGTCGCGACGAGAGGCTGGCGATCGAGCCTCCGCCTCCCTACCGTACGCGGCCTGGATCGCCATCCCCCTCCAGAGGCTCCGAATGCGCGTCCCCCGCGTCTCCGTCCCCCTCGCCTTCACCGCGCTCGCGGGGCCGAGGGTGCGACCATGAGACCCTCCGTCCGAAACGTCCTGCGCTTCCTGCTCCTGGGCCTCCTGGTGAGCTGCGGCGGAGACGGCACCACCGCGCCGGACCCACCGAGGGCCGCGAGCATCGTCCTCTCCCGGAGCACGCTGAGCTTCACGTTTCTCGGACAGACGGCGACGCTCACGGCTTCGGTTCAGGACCAGCACGGCGACGTCCTCGGTGGTGCCGTGACCTGGTCCAGCTCCGACGCCTCGGTGGCCATGGTGTCGCAGACGGGGCTCGTCACCGCCGTGGACAACGGGATGGCCGTCGTCCAGGCCGAGTCCGGGTCGGTCACGGCCTCGGTCACCGTCACCGTCCAGCAGGAGGCCACGCGGGTCTCCGTCGTCTCGGGCGACGGGCAGTCGGGCACCGTGGGCGAAAGGCTCGTGTCCCCGCTCGGGGTGCGATCGGAGGACCAGGGAGGGGCCCCGGTTCCCAACACCGAGGTCACCTTCACCGTGGTCCGCGGGGGTGGGTCGGTGAGCCGGGAGTCGGCGACGTCCGACGGGGAGGCGGTCGCTTCCACCGAATGGACCCTGGGAGCCGTCGCGGGCACCCAGGAGGTCGCCGCCGCCGTGGCCGGCACGAGCACCGGGCGCGCGGTCCTCACCGCGCAGGCGTCGCCGGGCCCGCCGACGGCGCTGGAGGAGGCGTCGGGGAACGGCCAGTCTGGCACCGTCGGGGTGCCCCTTCCGGATCCCGTGGTGGTGAAGGTGGTGGACGCGTTCGGCAACGGCGTCGGCGACCGGACGGTGGGCTTCTCCGTCACCGGCGGTGGAGGATCGGTGGCGCCCGCGCAGGCGACCACGAGCGAGGACGGTACCGCCTCCGCCGAGTGGACCCTGGGATCGCTGGGAATCAACGAGCTCCGGGCCACGTCCGAGGGGCTTCCCCCGGTGGACTTCACCGCCAACGCCGATCCCGCCAGGGCGGACCTGCGGCCCGGTGCGCCGGAGACGGACCCGGAGAATCCCACGTCGGTCGAGGGCCTCGAGGTGACGACGAGGGTGACCAACGTGGGCCACCTGTCCACCGGCACCGGGTTCCGGGTGCAGCTCCTGGTGGACGGAGCGGAGGCGGGATCGGCCGACCTCGCGGCCCTGGAGGCGGGCGCGTCGGCGGACGCCACGTTCACCCTGGACCCCCTGGACGGCGGATCGCACACCTTCCAGGTCGTGGCGGACATCGATGGGGTCGTGGAGGAGTCGGACGAGGAGAACAACCAGGCGCAGACGATCCGATCGGTGGCCACCGCGCAGCAGATCAACCCGGGCA
>JASFUL010000170.1:0-9852 GCA_050050315.1 Gemmatimonadota bacterium | reverse complement strand
CCTCTTCAGCCGCGCGCTGATGACCCCGCTCCTGGGTCTCGGGTTGGCCCTGATCCTGGCGTACGTCATGGAGCACCGCGTATTCCTGCGGACGCTCGGGACCCTCTCCGGGCTCTCGACCCTGATCCTGCTGGCGGTCGTGGTCCTGTTCGCGCTCGACACCGTCCAGATGCGGGCCCAGGTGCGACCGGAGGCGAACCTGGCGTTCGACGTGGCCAGCGTGACGGCCGCCGTGAAGATGGTCCTCGTGGCCCTCACGACGCTCGCGTTCGCCTGGGGAGGATGGAGCGCCCCCAGGGCCCTCGATCGTGCGGCCTCTCAGCGGAAGCGGTCCGCGGCGGCGGCTTCCGGCGCGGGCGCTCCGCTCGTCGGCGGCGGGGGCGGCTGAACGACCCGGACGACGCCGTCCACGACCCGGAGCTCGGCGGTGGCGACGCCGGCCGGAAAGGCCGGCGGCCACGCCCCACGATCGCCGTCCCGGAGGTGGAGCCGCCGAATCCCGGTCAGCCCCAGGGCCCGCCCGGGCTCGAGCACGGCATCTCCCGTGACCTCGTAGAGCGAGACCACGCCGGCACCCACGGCGTGGACGTGATAGAGACCGTCGCGGACGACGAGGGCGGTTCGCTCGTCGATCCCGATTCCCCGTAGCGTGTCGCGGCCCAGTAGCGCTCGACCCTGGGCGAGGAAGGCGAGTAGCCTCCCTTCCCGGTCCCGCGCGTGGAAGTGGGAGTCCACCAGCACGCCGCGCAGCTCCGGCTGGCTCATCGCCGAGATCCGGACCGTGACCTCGGCAGCCGTCGGGGCGGCCAGCGCTTCGGCGGACGTCACACCGCCGAAGGTCGCCGCGAAGGCCACCTCGCCCAGCACCATGGCGCCGGCGCTCGTCCCGCCCACCGCCTTTCCCCGGATGGCGGTGGCCGCCACGGAGTCGTGGAGCGGGCCCGCCCAGCCCCCCAGGTAATCCCACTGGTCACCACCGGCCAGCCAGATCCCTTCGGCCCGTCCGACCCGACAGAGCACCCCCGGGCTGGAGGCCGCCGTCGAGGACGCCGGGACGCGGAGCGTGGTGGTGGAGGCGGGGAGCGAATCCCCCTCGAGTGCGGACAGGAAGTAGTCGTTGTAGGACGAGGTGCTTCCCGAGGCCCGCAGCACCACGACGTCTCCCCCCCGGGCCGCCGCCAGGAAGGAGAGCGTTGCCTCGTCGACTTCGAGGCCACCGCCCATGAGGACCAGGCGGCGGTCGACGGGGACGGTCTGGTCCCCGGGGGGCCCGTCCCTTCGCGCCGCTACGCCGGGGAGGAGAGAGGGGCACGCCGCCGGGTCCGTGGGACCGTCCGAGGCCGAGGCGGAGACCGGACCGGCGTCGGAGCCACACCCGGCCAGGAGGACTAGGCCCGCCAGGAGGGCGGACGCCCGGCCTGGCGGGGCCAGGGCGCGGCTCACGGCCTGGCGACCGCGGGCTCGGTCAGGGTCAGCGTGGCCGCGTCCGCGTCGAGGCGGGCCCGGGCTCCCACGGGCAGCGTCCAGTTGTGCTCCACGTGGCCGAAGGGGAGGTCGGCGACGGCCGGGACCGCCAGGCGCTCCGCCAGCTCCGCCAGCACCGCCTCGACGCCGTCTCCGTCGTCGGGTGCCTCGGTGAAGCGCCCGATCGCCAGGCCCAGCACGCCATCGAGCGCCCCGGAGCGCGCCAGCTGCAGGAGCATGCGGTCCACGCGGTACGGCGGTTCGCCCACGTCCTCCAGGAAGAGGATCGTGCTCCGGGCACGCAGGGCGTCGCGGGTCCCGCATCCCGATGCGAGGAGGGCGAGGTTGCCACCCACGAGAGGGGCCTCGACGGCACCGGTCACGAGCGTTCTCGCGGGCGGGTCCACGGAGCGCGTGGGCAGGCGCCCCGGAGCTTCCGGCTCGAAGAGGACCCGCTGGAACGCCTCCGCGGTTTCCGTCGGAAACTCCGCTCCCGGGTGGGGGCCGTGGAACGAGACGACGCCGAGGGCCGCGTGGCGCAGGTGGACGGCCGTGTTGTCGCTGAACCCGATGTAGGGCACGGGCGCCGCTCGCTGGCGCGAGAGGTCCAGGCGGTCGACGATGCGCTGCGTGCCGTACCCCCCGCGCAGGGCCCACACGCCGTCGATCGTGGGGTCGTCCAGGGCGCCCTGCAGGTCGGCCAGGCGCACGTCGTCGTTTCCGGCCAGGTAGCCGTGGCGGGCCCCGGCCGAGGGGGAGACCACGGGCTCCAGCCCGAGGCTCCGGCACCGGTCGGTGGAGCGCTCGATGCGCTCCCGGTCCACGGGGCCACCGGGCGCGACGAGCGCCACCCGGGCGCCGGTGACCAGGGCGCGTGGACGTCGTGGGGGGTCGTTCGGAGGCATGGACGATTATCGTGAAGGGCGACGGACCACGCGAGGGTGCGCGGGGCCCGGGGTCACGACCGGGACGCCGAGCCGCTACCTTTCGGCGGCCACGCGCTGGCCGCACGACGGCCGTCATCGTAGGAGGAGCATGCCAACCGTCCCCACCCCCGCCTGGCCGCCGGCCTGGCCCTTCGCGACCGGGGGCGACCCCGAGAGGTCCCGGAACGCCATGGTCGCCACGACCGACCGCTACGCCACCGAGGTGGGCCGGGACGTGCTCGCGGGCGGGGGAAACGCCGTGGACGCCGCGGTGGCCGTCTGCTTCGCCCTGGCCGTCGTGAACCCGGAGGCAGGCAACGTCGGGGGCGGGGGCTTCCTGCTCGTCCGGACGCCCGGAGGGGACCTCGGGGCCCTGGACTTCCGCTCCACCGCCCCCCGGGCCGCCCGTCGCGACACCTTCCTGCGTGGGGACGGCCCGCCCGGAGACCGGTCCGTGCTGGGCCACCTCGCGGCGGCGGTGCCCGGATCCGTCCGGGGGCTCTGGGACGCGTGGACGCGATTCGGGTCCACCCCCTGGGCGGAGCTGGTCCAGCCCGCCGTCGAGCTGGCTGACGGCTTCCCGGTGACCGGGCGCCTCACCCGCTCCCTCCCCGATCGCATCGTCGAAGGGCTGGCCCGCTTCCCCTCGTCGGCGGATGTCTTCCTGCCCGGCGGGAAGCCTCCCCGGGAGGGCGACGTCCTCCGACAGGAGCACCTCGCCCGGACGCTGACGCGGATCCGCGACCTCGGGCCCGACGGCTTCTACCGGGGTCCCTTCGCCGACCTCGTCGTGGAGGAGATGGAGCGGGGTGGGGGGCTGATCACCCGGGAGGACCTGGCGTCCTACCGGAGCGTCTGGCGCGAGCCGGTCCGCTTCGGCTACCGGGGCAGGACGGTCGTCTCGATGCCGCCCTCCTCGTCCGGCGGTGTCACGCTGGCCCTGACCGCGCACCTCCTGGCGGGATTCGACCCGACCGCCCATCGGTGGCACGGCTCGGAGCACGTCCACCTGCTCGCCGAGGCGTGGCGGAGGGCGTACGTGGATCGCAACCGCTACCTGGCCGATCCCACCTTCGCCGACGTCCCGACCGAGGTGCTGACCTCGCCGGAGTACGGCGCGTGGCGGGCGGGCGACGTGCGGCCCGACCGGGCGACCCCGTCGTCGCGGGTGGGCCCGGGCGTGGAGACCTTCCTGGAGGGCGGGGCACCGGCGGACGCAGGGGACCCGACCGGGGCTCCCGGCCGCGAAGGCGCGCACACCACGCACGTGTCCGTCGTGGACGGGGAGGGGGCGGCCGTGGCGTTGACGACGACCCTCAACACCTGGTACGGGAGCAAGCTGGTGGTCCCGGGGACCGGGGTGCTCCTCAACAACGAGATGGACGACCTGAGCACCCGGCCCGGCTCGCCCAACTTCTTCGGTCTCGTCCAGGGCGAGGCCAACGCCGTCGAGCCGGGAAAGCGGCCCCTGTCGGCCATGACGCCGACGCTCGTGCTCGGGCCCGACGGCCGCCTCGAGCTCGTCGTGGGGACGCCCGGGGGCTCCACGATCATCACGACGGTCTTCCAGGTGGTCTCCAACATCCTGGACCACGGCATGGAGCTGGCGGACGCGGTGGCCGCGCCCCGGGTCCACCACCAGCACCTGCCCGACGAGATCCGCTACGAGCCTGGTGGGCTTCCCCAGGCCACCGTGGAGGGTCTGCGCGCCAGGGGGCACCGGGTGCTCGAATGGGAGGAGCTCCGCGGGGACGTGCAGGCGGTCCGCGTGTGCCGGGACGGAACCCTCGAGGGCGTGGCCGACCCCCGCCTGGGCGGGTCGGCCGCGGGAGTGTGACGTCGCCGCCCGGGGCGGTGGGACCGGCGGGCCCCCGACGACGTTGCGCGCCGAAGCCCGGAGGCGCAGCGTAGAGCCATGTCCGACATCGCCGATCGCCTCACCGCCGCGCTGGAAGGACGCTACCGGGTCGAGGGGGAGCTGGGCTCCGGGGGGATGGCCACGGTCTTCCTGGCCGAGGACCTGAAGCACGCCAGGCCCGTGGCGATCAAGGTCCTGAAGCCACAGCTCGCCTCGTCCGTGGGGAGCGAGCGGTTCCTCCGCGAGATCCGGATCGTGACCCGCCTCAACCACCCGCACATCGTGCCCGTGCACGACTCGGGCGAGGCCGACGGGCTGCTCTACTACGTCATGCCCCACGTGAAGGGCGAGTCGCTGGCGGATCGGCTCCGGAGGGAGGGCAGAGTCCCGCCGGACGAGGCCCGGGAGCTGCTGCGGGAGATCGCCGGGGCGCTGGACTACTCCCACCGGCTCGGCCTCGTCCACCGGGACATCAAGCCCGGCAACGTCCTGCTCTCCGAGGGGCACGCCCTGCTGGCCGATTTCGGGATCGCCCAGCTCCTCTCCGACTCGGCCGAGGATCGACTGACGGGGACCGGTCTCACCATGGGATCGGTGCACTACATGAGCCCCGAGCAGGCGGCGGGCGACCGGGAGATCGACGCCCGCAGCGACGTCTATTCGCTCGGCTGTCTCGCGTACGAGATGCTCACGGGCACTCCACCCTTCGAGGGCCCCCCGAGCCGGATCCTCGTACAGCATCTGTCGGGCGAGCCGGCCCCGCTCCGTTCGAGGGATCCCTCCCTCCCCCGGGGGTACGAGGCCGCGGTCGCCGAGGCCCTGGCGAAGAACCCGGCCGACCGGCCTCCGTCGGCGGGGGCGTTCGTCCAGGCCATGGCCGGGCTGCGCTCACCCCGCCGCCGCCGCGCGCTGCGCCGGCCCGCCGCCCTGGGGCTCGCCTTCGCCGGCGCGGTCGGCCTGGGTGGGCTCCTCTGGTGGTTCGCCGGCTCCGGCACCTCGCCCCCGGGCCCGGCGCTGGATCCTGCCCGGGTGGCGGTCCTCTACTTCGACGACCTCAGCTCCGCCGGCGACCTCCGCTACCTGGCCGAGGGGCTCACGGAGGCGCTCATCCAGGAGCTGGGCGACGTGGAGCCCCTGACCGTGATCTCGCGGAACGGCGTGAAGCCGTATCGCGACCTCGCCTTTCCCGTCGACAGCCTGGCGCGACTCCTCGGCGTGGGTCACCTCGTGGAGGGGACGGTGGAGGCACGGGGCGACGAGCTCGTGGCCCGCATCCGACTGGTGGACGGTGCCACCGCCGCGGAGGACGCCAGCGACGAGATCCGCGTGGGCGGCGCCGACCCGCTGGTGCTGCGCGACCGGATCGTGTCCGAAGCCGCCCGCTTCCTCGGTCAGGAGCTCGGCCGCGACCTCCAGCTCCGCGAGGCCCGCTCCGACACCGAGAGCGCCGAGGCGTGGTCCCTCGTGCAGCGGGCCAAGGCGCTCGTGAGCGACGCGGACGGGCTCCGCTGGGAGCTCGGCGACATCCCCGCCGCGGAGCGCACGCTGCAGCGCGCGGACAGCCTGCTGGCGGAGGCCGTGACCCTGGATCCGGACTGGCCCGAGCCCCTCGTGCAGCGGGGTTGGGTGTCGGTCCGCCGCACGCGCCTCGAGGGATCCAGGGCGGTCCGGAGCGAGGAGCGCATCCGGGAGGGGCTCGCCCGTGCCGAGAGCGTGCTCGACCGCTGGCCCGGGTCGCCGGCCGGGCTCGAGCTGAGGGGCACCCTGCTCAACGACCTGAGCTGGCTCAACTCGGTGGCCGCCGACGCCGCACGGGCCGAGGAGCTGCGGCGGCGCGCCGAGGCGGACCTGCGCGCCGCCGTCGGAGCGGCTCCCGGTCGCGCCCGGGCGTGGGTGGCGCTGGCCGACCTGCTCCGGGTCCAGGGCGACTTCTCCGAGGCGTCCATCGCGGCCCGGCGTGCGCTGGAGGCGGACCCCTTCCTCATCCACGCGGAGAAGGAGATTCTCTTCGCCCTGGCCCAGGTGTGGATGGATCTCGGGGAGATGGAGCGTGCGCTGACCTGGAACGACGAGGGTCGCCGGCGCTACCCGGCGGAGGTCTCGTTCCCCGCGACCAAGCTCGTGATCCTCGCGGGCTGGGACCGGGCGCCCGCCTCGCCGGACACGGCGTGGGCGCTGATGGAGCCCCTCGCGGGGTGGGCTGGCGGGCGGCTTCTCGCCGCCGGCGTCCTGGCCCGCGCCGGGTTGGCCGACAGCGCGCGGGCCGTGGTCGCGGACGTCCGGGCGGGGGCGGGCGACGACCCCTGGCTGGACTACTACGAAGCCAACGCGCGCGTGCAGCTGGGCGACACGACCCGGGCCGTCCAGCTCCTGGGATCGTTCCTGGAGGCGCTGC
Source organism: Gemmatimonadota bacterium (assembly GCA_050050315.1). GTDB lineage: Bacteria > Gemmatimonadota > Gemmatimonadetes > Longimicrobiales > Gaopeijiaceae > JASFUL01. Next base: position 3,209 of record JASFUL010000170.1, on the reverse strand, counting down.
CCAGCCGGCGCTCCTACATCGCGAACGACTGGTGGTGGCGTCCCCTGAGGGACGACCCGCGCTTCCGCGCCCTGGTGGGCACCACCGACTGAGTCGCGGCGCCGCCCGGGGACGGGTGTCCGGGCGGAAGCGCCCTACTCTCCGGGCCCGATGACGACCTCCGGGTCGAGCGGGATCATCCGCTGGCCGTCCCACACGCGCACGTTGTACTTGTAGCGCTGACCCACCGCGGCCTGCGCCCGCACGATGTCCCGGGTCGACTGGCGCCGGGCCCCGTTCAGGCCCGCGACGGCGGCCTGCGCTCCGAACGGGACCGGCGACCGGAACTGGACGTTGAAGCTCTCGATGTCGCTGTCGGGATCGGCCACGAAGACGAGCGTGTCGCCCCGGTTCACGGTGACCGGGTCGGGGTCCACGGTGACCTGCCCGTCGACCAGGGAGATGGTCACGGTGGGTGCGGAGGCCTGGTCGCTGGACGGGACCGGCGAGGACTCGATGTCCGCCGCCTGACGCCCCGTGCCGCCGGCGACGAGCGTGAGCGCGGTGAGGGGTGCGACGAGACCGAGGAGAAGCTTCATGCTGGCTCCTGGGGGGAGGGAACCGGACGGGTGACGGGCCCAGTGTACTCGGAGGGGGCGGTGGGGACAATGAAGAAGCTCGGGACCCGCCTCAGCCCCGGCGCCTCTCCAGGGCCTCCACCAGCTTCGTCTGGATCCCCCCGAAGGCGCCGTTGGACATCACCAGGAGGATGTCGCCGGGACGGGCGGGGCCGGTCACGGTCTCCACGATCCGGTCGACGTCGGGCACGTAGTCGGCGGACACGCCGTCCTCCCGGAGCGAAGCCGCCAGCCGCGTGGGGTCCATCCCCGTCTCGGCGTCGTAGCGTTCCGGGTGGAAGAGTCCCGCCAGCACCACGCGATCGGCGCCGCTCAGGGCCCGTCGGTAGGCTTCCTGGAACTCGCGCCGCTGGGCCGTATAGCTGCGCGGCTCGAAGATCGCCACCACCCGCCGAGCCGGAAAGCGCTGGTGCGTGGCTTCCAGGGTCTCCCGCACGGCCGTGGGGTGGTGGGCGAAGTCGTCGATCACCAGGACGCCGTGGACCTCGTCCACGATCTCCATCCTGCGCCGTACGCTGCGGAAGCTCCCGAGGCCCCCACGGATCCCCTCCCACCCGGCGCCGGCCGCCCGCGCCGCGACCACCGCGGCCAGGCAGTTCCGGACGTTGAAGGCGCCGCCCAGCGGAGTCTCCACGTCGGCGACGCGGCGGCCGTCGCGGACGATCGCGAAGCGCGTGCCCTCCGCTCCGTACTCGACGTCGACAGCCCGCCAGCGAGGATGGGAGGCTCGGCCCGGGGCCGCGACGCCGTGCTCCGGGCCCTCCGCCAGCCCGAAGGACTCCACCGGCGCGAAGGAACCCGCGCTCAGCTCGCGTGCCCCCGGCGAATCCCAGCCGACCACCAGCGTTCCGGTGCGGGGAACCAGGTTCACGAAGCGCTCGAAGGCGAAGCGGTACGCCCGGTCGTCCCGGTAGATGTCGGCGTGGTCGAACTCGACGTTGGTCACCACCGCCGTCCAGGGCAGGTAGTGCCACATCTTCGGGCCCTTGTCGAAGTACGCGGTGTCGTACTCGTCGGCCTCGATGACGAAGAGCTCCGAGTCGGTCAGCCTGTACGAGGTCCCGAAGTTCTCGGCCACCCCTCCGATCAGGAACGACGGTTCGAGACCGGCCGACTCCAGGAGCCAGGCCAGGATCGACGTCGTGCTGGTCTTGCCGTGGGTGCCCGCGACCGCCAGGACGTGCCGTCCCCGCAGGAACTCCTCCTCCAGCACCCGGGCGGCCGACGTGTACGGGATCCGTCGCTCGAGGAGCGCCTCCAGCTCTTCGTTGCCGCGGCTGATGGCGTTGCCCACCACCACCACGTCGGGCTCCGGCTCGAGGTTCGCCGGATCGAAGCGTCGGGCGTAGGGGATCCCGAGGTCGTCCAGCAGCGTGGACATCGGGGGGTAGACCCCCTCGTCGGAGCCGGTGACCCGATGACCCCGGTCCCGCAGGAGGCCGGCGAGGGATCCCATGGCCGTGCCGGCGATGCCGAGGAGGTGGTAGTGCACCGGGAGCGTGGATGAGGCGCGGGTGGAGGCCGGGAGGCTCGAGAGACGATACACTACCGGTGGCCCGATCGACGGACCAGCCCCGGCGTGTTGGGCGCCGGACCGCCGGCGTCCCTCGGGCCGGCGGCGCGGATCACCTGCCAATCCAACGACGGGATCGGAACATGGGCGCGAGCGCGAGAGGGTCCGAGGCGATGATGGAGCTGGTCGGCGCGTGGGACGGGCTCGGCGTGGTGGTCCGCCACGATCGGCCGACCGGAACCTGGGTCTTCGTCGCCCTCCACGACGACACGCTGGGCCGGCCGGTCGGGGGCTGCCGGATGCGGGTGTACGACGACCCGGTGGACGGGCTGGAGGACGCGCTCAGGCTGGCCCGGGGAATGACCAGCAAGTGGGCGGTGCTGGACCTGCCGTTCGGGGGCGGCAAGGCGGTGCTCGCCCTCCCCGGACCCCTGGAGAGCGACGCGCGGCGGGAACTCCTGCTCCGTTTCGGAGGGCTGCTGGACTCGCTCGGGGGCGCGTACGCCACCGGGGAGGACATGGGCACGACCCCCGAGGACATGGCCCTTCTCGCCGAGATCTCGGAGCACGTGCACGGCGTGCCCGGCGGACCCGGGCCGGCGGACCCGGGGCCGTTCACCGCGGCGGGGGTCCTCGCGGGCACGAGGGCGGCGCTCGAGGCGCGCACCGGCTCGGGCGAGCTGGGCGGGAGGACGGTGCTGATCCAGGGGGTGGGAGACGTCGGGCGGCCCCTGGCCGAGTCGCTGGCCGCCGCCGGGGCGAAGGTGCTCGTCTCCGACGTCGACGTCGCGAGGGTCCGGGAGGTGGCGGAGGCGGTCGGGGCGGAGGTGGTGGCGCCGCACGAGGTCTACGGGACCGAGTGCGACGTCTTCGCGCCGTGCGCCGTGGGCGCCGTGCTGAACGACGACACCGTCGGGCGCCTCCGGTGCCGGGTGGTGGCGGGATCGGCCAACAACCAGCTCGCCCGGCCCGAGCACGCCGGGACGTTGCACGACCGGGGCATCCTCTACGCGCCGGACTACGTCATCAACGGCGGAGGTGCGCTGACGTTCGGCCTGGTCGCCCTTGGCACCGTGGAC